>CALYAD010000048.1 GCA_944393415.1 uncultured Clostridia bacterium
ATGGGAGATTAGCGTGAAAGATTAATTTGATCGTATCAGAATACAGGCGCTTTCACGCATAAATTTTCTAAAAAGCTGAACGCTTTTTGTTTTGCCTAAGCAAAACACGAAAATTTTTCAAATTCTATTTAAGCCGCCTTTGGCGGCATGGGAGATTAGCGTGAAAGGTGTATTCCATCGTCTCAGAATACGGTGATTTCACGCTTATCTATTAAAAACCGATTAAAACGGTTTTTTAGCTGCCTTTGGCGGCATGGGAGATTAATATGATAAAGCATCAGCCAAGTAATTCTCTCGGCAATTATAACTATAATTCATATATTTACCGGGGAATAAGATGGAAGCCTCATTTTCATAAGAATTTCGAGCTCATTTATTTACTTGAGGGAGAAATGACCGCTGTTATTGGCGGCAGAACGTACAGCTTAAAGCAAGGACAGGCGGCGATAGTCCTTTCAAATCAGATACATTCTTTTAATATCCCGGAAAACAGTTCGGCGATCGTGACAGTATTTTCAGAGGAATATGTTCCTATGTTCGCTTCATATATCAAAGGTCGTGAGGGAGATACGGCGGTCTTCAAAATGAGCGGAGCCGTAGTCAGCTTATTTAAAGAAAAGATAATTTACGGCGAAAGCGCTGTTTTTATGAAAAAGGCTTGTTTTTATGCGATCTGCGATGAATATCTCTCAAATGTAGTTTTAAAAGAACGTAAGGATTCGGATGAAAGCTCAATTGTTAAAATACTTGATTGGATCGCGTGCCACTATACGGAAAATATTTCTCTGAAAGAGATATCGCTGCTTTTCGGATATGAATACCATTATCTGTCGCGACTGCTTAATAAAACATATGATATCACCTTTAATCAGCTCGTTAACGGATATAGGGTAGAGAAGGCGATGGAGCTGTTGCTGGAGACAGAGCTGCCGATTACCGAGGTAGTGTCAAAAAGCGGATTTCAGAGCATAAGAAATTTTAATCTTGTTTTCAAAGAAACGGTCGGGAAAAATCCGAAGGATTTCAGACGTCAACGGTACCGGCATGCGGAAATGTTATTATCATTGAGCGAAACCGAAAAATAACGCGTTTTGTGAGGAGGCTGTGATAAACTCCGGGATTTGTTCTCGGGACGCGGTGAAGCATGACGCGCAGTTGACGGAAACAAAGCGTTACTTGATAGAAAGGATGGATAAAAAATAAAAATGATTAAGCCTCGAAAGCTCAAGCCGGGAGATAAGATAGCGGTAGTAAGCCTGTCATGGGGCGGGCTTGGCGATCCTGAACTGATACATAAATTTTATATTGCCGAAAAGCGTCTTGAAGAGGAATTCGGGCTTTCGGTGGAGTGTATGCCGAATGCTCTTAAAGGGAGTGAATTCATTTACGAGCATCCGGAGCTGAGAGCAAGCGATTTAATGAGGGCGTTTGAGGATAAAAGTATTTCCGCTATAATTTGCGCCATAGGTGGAGACGATACCGTCAGGATACTGCCGTATGTGAATTTCGATATTATCAAAAACAATCCCAAAATATTTATGGGATATTCCGACACAACCATAAACCACCTGATGATGTATAAAGCGGGATTGGTCTCTTATTATGGCCCATCGGTAATGTGCGAGTTCGGCGAGTACGTCAGAATGCCTGATTATACAAAAAACGCGGTAAAAAATATACTTTTTAAAAACAGCGCCGGCTTTTCCGTAAAGTCGAGCTCTGAGTGGTCCGACGATTATGTGGTATGGGATGAAAACAATATAAATGTAAGTAAAAAAATGCGGCGCGAGAAGCACGGATATGAGATTTTGCAGGGCTTTGGTACTGTAAGCGGACATCTTCTCGGAGGGTGTATAGACGTTTTTCCAATGGCAATTGGTACGGAAATATGGCCGGATTTGGAGCAATGGCGCGGAGCGATACTGTTTATTGAGACAAGCGAGGAGAAGCCGACTCCGTCACATGTAAAATATATTTTGAGGGGTCTTGCCGCGCAGGGAATTTTTAAACGTATTAAAGGAATAATAGTCGGAAAGCCACAAGGAGAGGTATTCTACGAGGAGTATAAATCAGTGCTTCTGCAGGTTGTTTACGAGGAGGGACTGACGGAATTGCCGATACTTTATAACGTCAATATAGGACATGCTTATCCAATAGGTATACTTCCTTATGGCATAAACATACGGATAGATTGTACTGAAAAGACCCTGACATTTCTTGAAAGCGCCGTTTTATAGATTTTTTGATTTTAAATTCAAGAGTTCATTGACTTTTACCGAGCTTATATGTTATAATTATAACTATCACAGAACGGCTGTTGTCCTCAAAGGAATGGTCGGGAAAACGCGAAAGGAATATATAAATTATGGAATTCGATGAGCTTGCGGCAATTGCGAAAAAAGCGCTGAGACCGCGAATGCTGACGGAAAGCTCAAGCGCGGGCTCAGTTGCCGCCGCGCTTATTACCGATAAGGGGAATGTATATACCGGGGTATGTATAGACACCCCATGTTCAATGGGGTTTTGTGCGGAGCATGCGGCGATAGCGGCTATGATAACCGCGGGTGAAAGCAGAATAGTGAAGATAGTGGCTGTCAGCGAAGAGTGGATCGTGGCTCCGTGCGGTCGGTGCAGGGAGTTTATTTATCAGATAGATTATGCAAATCTTGATACCCGCGTGATGCTCAGATGCGGGGCAGTAGCCCTGAGAGACCTTCTTCCTCATATATGGAATCAATAGGATGCCGCAAAAATCCCAATAGACGGAGAAGTCAAAAGTATATAGAATCAGAAAAAAATCCAAAAAAAGGAGAGCTTATGATAGTACTGATAGCCGGAGGATCTCACACCGGTAAGACAATTCTTGCGCAGAAGCTGCTCGAGAGATATAAAATGCCGTATCTGTCTATAGATCATCTTAAGATGGGACTTATCAGAAGCGGATATACCTCGCTTACCCCTGAGGACGATGACAAATTAGTGGGGTATCTTTGGCCGGTAGTCAGAGAGATGATAAAAACGGCGATAGAGAATAAACAGAATCTGATAATCGAGGGCTGCTATATACCGTTTGATTATAAAAAGGATTTTGACGCATTTTATCTCAGTCAGATCAAATATATCTGTCTGATAATGACAAAGCGGTATATCGAAAGTCATTTTACCGATATAATGAAACATGCCTGCGACGCGGAAGCGAGGTTAGATGATGAGATCAAGACTGAGGACATGATAAAAGATAACTCGGAAAATCTTCGCCTGTGCAAGGAGTACGGATGTGATTTTATTCTGATCGACGAAAAATACGATGTTAATATAGAACTCTAAAACAGATTGTTTTCGGAAAGGATTATAACATAATGGAACAAAAAGAAAAAATGCATACCGGCGAGCTGTATCTGCCGACAGATAAAGATATACTTAAGGAGCAGCTGGAATGTCTGGAGAAGCTTTACGATTATAACGCTACAAGACCTTCTGAGAGTGAAAAGCGTGTGGTACTGCTTAAAGATATGTTCGCGGAGATAGGGGACGGTTGTTATATAGAGCCGCCGCTTCACGCCAATTGGGGAGGCAGGCACGTGCATTTCGGTAAAAACGTCTATGCGAATTTCAATCTTACTCTTGTTGACGATACGCATATATACGTTGGAGACTGCACGATGCTCGCGCCGAATGTGGTGCTTGCCACCGCGGGGCATCCGATACTTCCGGAGCTTCGCGTGCAGGCGTACCAGTATAACTTTCCGATACATATCGGTAAAAACTGCTGGCTCGGAGCCGGAGTTATAGTACTGCCGGGAGTAACCATAGGTGATAATACGGTTATCGGAGCCGGGAGCGTGGTCACGAAGGATATACCGTCAAACGTAGTAGCTGTGGGTAATCCCTGCCGGGTAATCAGGGAAATAGGGGAAAGAGACAAGGAATATTATTTTAAAAACAGGAAGATCAGCAAATAAGTGACTGCGGTATATATTTAGTATTTGTATAACAACTTACCGCAGTCCAGCTTAGAATTGATGGGTGAAAAAATAAAAGCACGGCACGGAGGCATCTCCAAATACTGTGCTTTTTTATTTTAATGTTGATAATTTATGTATATTGTTTATCTATCGGTAAGTAAAGTATGATTGCGGAAAACACATTTTGACTCTTCTTGCACATTCAGACTACCGCAAACAATACAAATAACCGAATCGTGATTTTTTTGGTTATATTGTCGTAAAATATACTTGACAAACTGTAAATATTATGTTATAATTTGATTAATAACAGATTTGTAACTTAATATTGTGTAATTTCAACAAACGCGTTAAATTCTCTAACATCAAAATAAGGGCTGTCCGGGTTGCTCAGGTTAAAAACTATGAACTATTTCCGAATACCTCGCAGAAAAATGATACGGAGATAATTTGTAGCACGCATAGGCGTACATCCTTTAGACAACCGAAGTCTTTAAGTATGTACTTTTTTTATTTGATACATATAATTTGTATGAAAATATAAACCAATATGAGGATATTTACATTTCCACGGAAATGCGAGAGCATTATGGAGGATAGCGTAAAAACGTTAAATCGAATCATATTCAGACGCTTACAAAATTTTTATCTGTTTGAGCCGACTTCGGCGATATGAGGTTTTTTAGATATGATAAGTAAGGAAATAATAATAGGCATAATTGATCAGTATTTTTCAGGTGAAATCAGCAGAAATGATTTAATGCTGAAAGCAAGGGATATAAAACAACCCGAAGTTTTATGTTATGATGATTACTGTTCATATGATTTTCTTGTTCTTAATGGTATTATTCGGATTTTAGCTGAAATTCCGGAATTGTCGTATAATGATGATGAACTTAAAGATATCTTTGGAATTTTGCAAAATAAGCGAAGAATCAGGAATAATTATTTATTTAAGATACCCGAAATGGTTTTGGGCAAAAATGATTTCAGATTAATAGAAATCGTTGAAGATTTTATTGACAATTATAAAAGCGGTAAAATTATCAGAGACTTCGATGCGAATAGCCTGAAATCTTATGTCAGTAAAGACGAATTAGAGTTTCTATGTCAGTTTTATAATGAATTGTCAAAAAACGAAAAAGAAACTATTGTAAAAACTATGGAAATGGATATTTTCGCAATATTAAATCGATTTGGCGGCTTATGGGAATCCATTAAATCTTGTTTTATATCGGCAAATGATATCAGCAGAGAGTTTTTGTCAGAAATTATTGAACGGCAATTAGATATTATGCGTGGTAAACATCCGGTATTTATCTGTCTTACCGGTACGCTCGAAAATTTGAGTGTCTCTTTATTTTAAGATAGTTGTTTATAAATATAAATTGAGGGTATTGTGTATGAATTCTTTTAAATATTTCGTATAGTATAATTATGATTTCAGAAATGTGAAAAAGACGCTGAAAATTTTGCAAACGCTCGATGTCACGGGGCATAAATTGCTGTACGGAGTGAATTATGTCGGGAACACGGGGAGATCTGACAATACCGTCAGGGAAATAAAAGAAATATACGACCGGTATGTTTCATACAAATCGGTTTTCGGTGACAACAAAAATATCAGCGGTATCCCGGAGCTCATCGGCAGAGTTATAAAAAAGATACAGAAACAGACATCGAATTTGCTTCGGAAAAGGAGCAATGGGCGTATATTTCGGCGCTTGACGAGGAAAAAGCGTTTAAATATAAATACTTGGTAGCGTTGATGTTGAAAATATTTGCGGGAAAATTCGGATATCGCCGCCGTGAGATACTTACATACGATAAGATCAGGTTTTGCGGTGAAAAAGATATCTCGTTTTCCACAAGCTATGGTATATGCGGAACTCCCGATGAAAGAAACCTTTTTATATGGTTTGAAATAGATGCGAAAAACGATCTTTTTTTGCTTGATAATTCAAGGCTTGAGTTAATTATTACAGATGATACGGAAAAGTTTAATAATTATCTTTATTCTGTCAGTATAGTTGAATATAATAATTTTAATTTGGTTATCGGAGGGAATGATTTAAACAAGCTAATATGTTCAGAGGATAACCGGTTTGTAAAATATACACCGGAAATAAAAAGGTATATGTAAAATTACCAGGTTCTATCGAAGCATATAATTATATTTTGATATGCACCCCAAAAGACAGACAATTTTGGAGGTGCGTATTTTATATGGGTAAAACAGGGAGAAAAAACAGAAGATACTCGATATTAATTTATCTATCCCGGCCAATACCCATAGCGCGCGGTTTATTTTATATGGTTTTGTTTCATTATTATATGGTAAAAGCAAATAAACCATATTTACTTTGACATCCTTATCTGGTATAATGAATATGCTGAAAATAAGATAAAAGGCATGGTTTTAACTGATGACGAACAGAGAACGCGCTTTGAATATTTTGCATTATAAAAATACTGACCGTATGCCCGCCGTACATTTCGGTTATTGGATCGAATTGCTTTTTGAATGGGCTGAGCAGGGGAAAATACCGCGGGAGCTTGCCGAGGGATGGCGTGACGGAGGCGAAATTGATAAAAAGCTTGACGAGCTTATCGGCTGGGATTTCAACTGGGCATGTACGGTCGGGGCAAATAATGGATTGATGCCGAAATTTGAAAATAAGGTACTGGAGATATTTCCGGACGGTACAAGGCGCGTTCAGAACGGAGACGGACTGATAGAGCGTATAAAGCCCGGCAGGACCTCAATACCTTCGGAGGACGATTATCTTCTGAAGGACAGAGATGCGTTTGAAAAGCTGTATCTGCCTAAAATGCGCTTTTCACCGGAGAGGGTAAATCTGGAGTATTTCCGCAAATTCAATGAAACCCGGCCGATGGACAGACCGGTGGGACTGAGTCTTGGAAGCGTACTCGGAGAAATACGCAGCATGACGTCGGTAGTCGGTATGAGTTATCTGATATATGACGATGACGAAGATTTGTTTGCCGAGATAGTCGATACATATGCTGAGATGCAGTACAAATGCGCCGAGGCGGTGCTTGAGACCGGGGCGAAGTTTGATTTCGCGCATTTCTGGGAAGATATATGCTTTAAAAACGGACCGCTTGTTTCTCCTGAGATATTTGAGGAGCTGTGCGCAAAGCATTATAAAAAGCGCTGCGACCTGTGTCACAAGTACGGGATAGACATAATCTCACTTGACTGTGACGGAGTTACCGAAAAACTGCTTCCGACCTGGTTTAATAACGGAGTAAACACTATGTTCCCGATCGAGATAGGAGTATGGGGGGACCAGTTTGAGCCGGCGAGAAGGAAATTCGGAAAAGGAATGCTCGGAGTGGGAGGTATGGACAAGACCGCTCTGCGTAAGGATAAGGCTGCGGTGGACGCGGAAATAGAAAGAATGAAGCGTCTTTCCGCTATGGGTGGATTTATTCCGTGTCCCGATCACCGCCTGATGCCGGGAACAAAATTTGAGCTTGTCCAGTATTATGCCGAGGAAATAAAGAAGATAAAAATATAACCAAATTAAGATGTCCCCCGTCTCTTAGGCGGCGGGCGCCGCTTAATTTTTTCAGTGCGGGATACAATCCCCCTCTTAAAACGCTGAATGACGGGGCTTAGCCCCTTATTGAATAAAGTATATACGGTAAGTGAAACGCAGGAGGGACTGAAGATGGAAACCGAGAAATCGTCCGTCAGAACCACGGTGCCGGTTGATCAGGCAGTCATATACGGTTCTGAAGTGTATGACCGGGTTTACTGCCCGGAGCTTACAACTGCTCAGCTGAATACCAAGAAATATGTTGAGATAAGCCTGGTAACCGAAGGAGACGGTATACACCGCATATTCAATGAAGCCTCGGAGTGCCGCACGGGAGATCTGTATATTACGAAAAGCGGAGTTCCTCACGGATATTTTGCAAAAGCGGAAAATGAAAAACTGACGGTATGCGAGCTCTGCTTTGATGCCAAAAGCCTGCTGGACGGAGAACTGGCTGATCCGGGTAGCCCGCGTTTCTGCTGCGGTGTGTTCAGAGACAACGCTCCGGTATCGTATTCCATGCTCAATTCCGGTGTGCTTTGCGAGGTCAAAGGCATAATCGAGGCGATATCCGGAGAATTAAAGGGAAAAAAGCTTGAGTGGGCTGCGGCGGTTAAGGCTCATCTGATGCTGCTGCTCGTAACTCTCGGACGGTATGTCAATATGGCGGAAACCGTATCCTCCGGTCATCCGAAGGAGTGGGCGGTAGCTTGCGCGGCTATGCGCGCCGTTCTTGAACGCTTTACGGAGCCTGAAATGAATTTAGGTTCAATTGCGGCGTCGCTTTATATAAGCAAGTCGCATCTAAGCAGAATATTTCAGAAGGTTGTGGGGGAATCGTTTATCGACTATGTGAGAGGCGTCAGAATTAATCTCGCCTGTGAGCTTTTGCGCGATACGCAGCTGACCAATGAGGAAATTGTCGGAAGATGCGGGCTTAAAGACGTTCCTTCGTTTTACCGTTTATTCAGATCTGTAACGGGAATGACCCCGTATCAATACAGAACACAAAATACCAAGAATAAAATACATAAAGGAGAAAAAAACATGAGTATTATCGCTGAAATATCCGAAAATATGCAGAAAGGCAAAGCAAAGGCTGTTAAGGAATTGGTACAGCAGGCGATAGAGGAGGGAATTCCGGCTTCCCGGATTTTGAATGAGGGGCTTCTGAGCGGAATGAATGTTATAGGGGAGAAATTCAAAAACAATGAGATATATGTCCCCGAGGTTCTTGTTGCCGCCCGTGCTATGAGTATGGGAATGCAGGTGCTGAAGCCGCTGCTTATCGCGGCGGGAGTACAGGCCACCGGAAAAGTGTGTATAGGAACTATACAGGGAGACCTTCACGACATAGGCAAGAATCTTGTAAAGATGATGATGGAGGGCAAGGGACTCGAGGTGATAGATCTCGGCACCGACGTTTCTCCGGAAACATTTGTAAAGACCGCCATAGAACAGGGCTGTCAGGTTATTTGCTGCTCGGCTCTGCTTACAACTACCATGGGATATATGGCGGATGTGGTTAAGCTTGCCGAAAAGGAAGGTATACGCGATAAGGTGAAGATAATGGTCGGTGGGGCTCCGGTTACGGCGGAATTCTGCAAACAGATCGGAGCGGATTGCTATACCTCCGACGCGGCAAGCGCGGCGGACGCGGCGGTGGAGCTCTGCAAATGACGGACATAGAAAAGTATCTGACAAACGACAGGATATTTCAGTATAAGGTGATAGATACGGATAGGATACCGTTTTCCGAAAGCGTAGTGGAGGCGTGCCGCGCCAATTTATGCGGAAGGTACGGAACCTGCTGGACCTGTCCTCCGGGTGTGGGACCGCTTAGCGAGCTTGAAAAAAAGGTCAGGCGATATAAAAGAGCGGCAGTGTTTACCTGTAAATATGAGCTTGAGGATTGGTATGATATTGAGGGTATGGCGGACGGCGCGAAAACCACGCAGGAGCTGCTTCTGCGGATAACCGATGAGCTTCGCCGCGACGGTGTGGATTTTTACGCGCTTGGCTGCGAGGGGTGCCGTATATGCGAAAAATGTACATATCCCGATAAGCCCTGCCGGTTTCCCGATAAGGCGATAGTATCTGTCGAGGCATGCGGCATCAATGTGGTGGAGCTTTCCGCCGACATCGGACTGAAATACAATAACGGTCCGAATACGGTTACATATTTCTGCGCCGTTCTGTTCGGATGACGCGGAAATATATTATTATAACGCACGAAACGCCGAAGCAGACGTAAAAAGCTCTGAGGATTTGTTTTCTGAGCGGCATATAAATGGCTTTCGGCGTATGAAAGGAATAGTAATAATTTTATGAAGGCAAAGACAGCTAAGCTTTTGGAAAGCAAGAATAAAACCGTACCTATTCTGTCCTTTCCCTCAACGCAGCTTCTCGGGATAAGCGTCAGAGAACTGATCTCATCCTCTGATATGCAGGTGCGAGGAATGAAAGCCATTACTGAGAGGTGCGCCGTCGGCGCGTCTCTTAACATGATGGATCTCTCGGTGGAAGCGGAAGCGTTCGGGTCAAAAATCCGTTTTTCGGATGACGAAATACCGACAGTCGAGAAGGGGATAATAGAGGATATCACGGATGCCGCCTGTATAGAGGTACCGGAGGTAGGAGCCGGAAGGACCGCTCTCTATATTGAGGGAGTACGTAAGGCAAAGCAGCAGATAACCGATATTCCGGTATTCTGCGGGGTTATAGGTCCGTATTCTCTTGCCGGAAGATTATTTGATATGACTGAGCTTATGATGGAATGCTATGACAGTCCGGACGAAGTAAAAATACTGCTTTCAAAGACTGCCGAGTTTATTACCGGGTACATAAAAGCTTTTAAAGAAGCGGGAGCGGATGGCGTTATCATGGCTGAGCCAGCCGCGGGACTGCTTTCCCCGGCGCTGGCGGCGGAATTTTCCACGCCGTTTGTCAGACAGATATTCGACGCGGTAAACAGTTCTGATTTTATACTTTGCTACCATAACTGCGGAAACGCGGTGGGAGACATGGCGGAGGATATAGCGACGCTGGACGCGGATATTTTCCACTTCGGAAACGCAATAGATTTAAAAAATATAATTCCGAAGCTGCCCGCAGACCGTATTATTATGGGTAATGTGGACCCGGTTCTGTTCAGAAACGGGACACCGGAGGATATCAGAGCGGACGTTATACGTATTTACGGTGAGTGTTCGCGGTATGAGAATTTTATGATATCCACAGGCTGCGACGTTCCGGCTGCGGCAAAGTGGGAGAATATCGACGCGTATTTTGAACAGGTAAGGGAGCTTTATCTTAATGCATCGGATAAAACTGAGAGATAAGGAAATTTTATGCGGAGACGGAGAGCTTTTGTCGGACGTCCTTATCAGAGCAGAGGTGTCTGCAGAGCACCCCTGCGGAGGCAGAGGTATATGCCGTAAATGCGTGGTTAAGGTTAACGGTCGGGAGGAGCTTTCCTGTAAATACAGGGTACGCTCGGATATATTTCTTGAAATCCCGGAGCGCGGAGAAATGGTCTCGGAGACCGGCGCGGATATGACGGGACGGAGGACGGAAAACCTGTGTTTTGCGCTGGATATCGGCACGACAACACTTGCGCTTGCGCTTATCTCGCTTGACGAGGCTGAGATAATAAATGTAATAACGCGCACAAATCCCCAAAGAGCTTTCGGCGCGGATATTATGACAAGGATAGATTATTGCCGTAAAAACTCGGTAAAAGAGCTTAATCATGTATTGATAACCGAAATAAATAAGATGCTGGCTGAGTTTTCCTTGCCTGAGCGTGATAAGAAAAAACTCTTTGTTTCCGGAAATACCACAATGCTTCATATATTTTTCGGCATAGACTGTTCTTCAATTGGAACGGCGCCGTATACTCCCGCTTTTCTTGAAAGCCGAAGAGGGAGCGGCGAGTCGCTCGGGCTCGCGGGAATTTCGGAGGCGGTTTCACTTCCTTCCATTTCCGCTTTTGTGGGAGCGGACCTTGTTGCGGGTCTTAACTATGTTTCCAAGCCGTCGAAGGGCAGGTATAATCTTCTGGTTGACCTCGGCACTAACGCGGAGGTACTGCTGTTTTCCGAGAATTCCGTCTTATGTACAGCGGCGGCGGCGGGACCATGCTTTGAGGGCGCTAATATCTCGTGCGGGATGAGCGCAACGAATGGGGCGGTATACTCATATACAGCAAGGAACGGAGAGATCGGGATAAAAACTATAGGAAATGTTCCGGCAAAAGGTATATGCGGGACGGGACTTGTCGATATAATTGCGGCGCTGCTTGACTGCGGGACGGTGGATGAGACCGGCTTTATGGAATCCGGCAGCTTTGAGGTATCTGACGGCGTTACGCTGACGCAGGAGGATATAAGACAGTACCAGCTTGCAAAATCGGCGGTTTGTTCGGCGATACTGACTCTTATGAAATTAAAGAGTGTTTCCTTTGATGATATAGAAAAAATGTTCATTTCCGGAGGATTTTCCGCGAAAATAAATATTGAAAACGCCGTCAAGACGGGACTTCTTCCGGCGTCTCTTGCCGACAGGTGTGTTTCTGTCAATAACAGCAGCCTGCTCGGGACGTTCAGGTATGCGTGCGGGACATGTGAGTTTTCCGAGTTGACCGAAAGAGCCGAATATGTTGATTTATCGTCAAACCCGTTTTTTACCGAGCTTTTTGTGGAAAATATGATGTTTGACACACAAGAATAATTCTTTATGAAAGGAAGCTTTTACTTATGTGAGGGCTGCGGTTTTGAAATGAGTTACAGTAGTTTTATTCCGGAAAACTGTTTTCCGGATGAGAGATACGAAAGTTTACGCAGTACGTATCGCATGTGGTGGAAGGACAGACTTGAGCGTCCTATTGTTCCGATTATAACTACCGGTCATCCGTCTCCGCGAAAACCGTCGGAATACCCCTTGCTTGC
Organism: uncultured Clostridia bacterium; assembly: GCA_944393415.1. Taxonomy (GTDB): domain Bacteria; phylum Bacillota; class Clostridia; order Oscillospirales; family CAG-272; genus SIG673. Next base: position 12,481 of record CALYAD010000048.1, read on the forward strand.
CTTCCCGACCGCGTGGGATATGTCGATTTCCCCGGAAAAATTTGTAGACGCGTATGATTATCACCTTTCCACACTGCGCTGGCATGGCGACGCGTTTCCGTTTTTCCCGATAACTCCGTTCGGTCCCGGAGTAATGGCGGCGTTTCTCGGCTGCACTCCGGTAGGGGTGGAGCATACGGTCTGGTTCATGCCGCCAAAAAAGGATATCCCTATAGAAGAGCTGCATTTTTCGTTTGATGAAAACAACCCGTATTTCCGCCGGGTGGTAAACATAGTCGAAGCCGCGATGGAAAAGTGGAGAGGTCACGTCGTTGTCGGAATGGTGGATATAGGCGGCGTCATGGACGTACTTTCCAGCTTCCGAGGAACGGAAAATCTGCTGATGGACCTGTACGATTCCCCGGACGAGGTGCTTAGATGTGTAAAAGAGCTTCAGGAGCTGTGGCTGAAATACTTCAGAATATTCAATGACATAATGGCTCCGGAGGCAAGGGGCTACTCACAGTGGTACAATCTGTACGGAGAACAGCCGGGCTATATTTTGCAGAGCGATTTTTCCTACATGATAAGCCCCGACATGTTCGATAAGTTCGTAGGACCGGAGCTGGCGTCGACTTCAAAGCATATCTGCAACGCGGTGTATCACATGGACGGTATAGGCGAGATACCGCATCTTGACAGCCTTCTGAAGATTGACAGTATAAAGGGCATACAGTGGGTGCCGGGCGACGGAGAACCCTCAAGCCGAAACTGGGATGAGCTGCTTGACAGAATACTGGTCTCCGGCAAAAAGCTTATATCGTGGAACCAGAACCCGGACGGCTCGGCTGTATCCATCGCCAAAAATCCGGGACAGCTTTATTTCCCGGACAGATATTTTTCTTCAAACGACACTGATGCCGTTAAGAAATACGCCGATATGTACGGCATAGAGGTAAAGCTTTGAAAGCTGCATACTTCTGAATGAGAAAGGACGGAATTGCAGGTATGGAGTCCAGAGAGAGATTCAAAAGAATGTACGAACACCGGGAGGCGGATCGAATACCGATAATCGACAGTCCGTGGGCGGGAACGATACGCCGCTGGAAGCGCGAGGGAATGCCGGACGATGCGGATTGGTGCGACTATTTCGGGGTGGATAAGATAGCCGCGATAGGAGTAGACATCACCCCTCGGATGCCGGTAAAGGTACTTGAGGAAACCGAGCGTTATACGATAAATACCACGGCATGGGGCGTGACTATGAAAAACTTCAAGGAAGAAGATTCAACGCCGGAAATGCTGGATTTTAAAATCACCACTCCGGAAGCTTGGGCGCAGGCAAAGGAGAAAATGACGCTTTCGGACGACCGTATTCCATGGGAAACGCTTAAAAACAATTATGATAAATGGCGCACCGAGGGACGGTGGATCCGCGCGAATTTCTGGTTCGGCTTTGACGTTACACATTCCTGGATGATGGGAACGGAGAATACGCTCATTGCGATGATAGAGGAGCCGGAATTTGTAGAGGACATATTCGATACCTATCTCAGCCGCTGTGAAGCGCTGTTTTCCCGTATCTGGGACGCGGGATACCGTTTTGACGAGATATTCTGGTGGGACGATATGGGGTATAAGGGAACGACCTTCTTTTCCCCGGATATGTACCGTTCACTGCTTCAGCCGTATCATAAAAGAGCGGTGGAGTGGGCGCATGAGAGAGGTATTTACGCGCAGCTTCATTCCTGCGGAAATATCATGTCGCTGCTTCCGGATGTGGTTGCGACCGGAGTCGACGCGCTCAATCCGCTTGAAGTCAAGGCTGGGATGGATACGCTTAAGATAAAACGGGAATATGGCGATAAGCTGGTGCTTCACGGAGGTATAAACGCGGCTCAGTGGAAGAATACCGAGGCGGTTTTAGCGGAGATCGATGAAAAAGTTCCGGTACTGAAAGAGAACGGCGGTTATATTTTTGCGTCCGATCATTCTATCCCGAATGATGTTTCGCTGGAAAACATGAAGCGTATCGTAGCCGAGGTCAAGAGAGTAGGCAGCTACTGAGAGGCTGCATTAACAGAAGGTCTGTTAAGAGGTATTATTTATGACTGATTCTATATGCGGTATTGACTGCAGCAGCTGCGGTTTTAAAGATACCTGCAGAGGCTGCGTTAAAACCGGCGGCAGTCCGTACAATGGGGGCTGCGTCGTTGCCGGATGCTGTAAAGACAGGGGGTGTGGGAGCTGCGGCGAATGTACGGATAAAAACTGCGCTCTTAAGGCACAGCTGATAAAGGAGTTCAATTCGATCGGTATCGAGGAAATGCCGCAGGTAACGGAGCTTAACATGCTTAGAGGTTCTTATATAAATCTTGAGTATACTTTCCCGAGCGGACAGACTGCCAAGCTGCTTGACGATAATAAAATTTATTTAGGCAATCAGCTCTGCAGGGAAAACGATAGCGGATGTTACGGAATAGCCGCCGATGAAAACCTGCTTCTTGTATGCCGGTACGGAGAGGGCGGCTCCGACGCGGAGATTATAGTTTATAAAAAGCGTAAACCATAAGTTTGTAGATTATAAGGAAAGGGAGCATCCGTTTAAAGCGGAGGCAGTTTGAAAAGTATGACTAACCGTGAAAATTATCTCTCCATAGCGCGGCGCACCGGCTATGAATACATGCCGGTGAAATTTGATATGTGTCCCGACCTGAAAGCCAGGTTTGATGCGTATATAAAAGAACATGAGCTTAAATTCCCGGTGGGAGAGGCGCGTATAGGCGATCTCCCTGTAGACAGGGTATCCGACTCGGAATTTATGAATTATTATAAGGGAAAAACATTTAAACCCGGAACGGTGATCGATCATTGGGGCGTGGCTCATGAGCCGGGTTCCCCGAGAGCGTTCCATATGACCTATATGCATCATCCGATGGAGGATTTTGACTCGGTGGAGCAGATACAGTCATACCCGTTTCCTGTATTCCGCCCGGAGGGACTTGCACGCCAGACGGAGCAGGCAAGGGCGTTCCATGAAGCTGACAGAGCCGTTATAGGAGACATGCAGTGTACTGTCTGGGAGACGGCATGGTATATGCGCGGTATGGAAAACCTGATGTGCGATATGATGAGCGAGGACCCAATTGCCGAGGCGCTGCTTGACAGGGTTACGGAGCTTGCGGTACAGCGTGCGGTCAGCTTTACAAAAGCGGGAGCGGACGGATTGTTTCTCGGAGACGATATCGGAATGCAGCATACGATAATGCTCAGCCGTGAGCTGTACGGAGAGTGGCTGCAGCCGCGCCTGAAGCGCGTGATAGACGCCGCGCGGGAAATAAATCCGGATATTATTATTTTCTATCATTCGTGCGGACATATCACAGAGCTTATTCCGTAGCTTATAGAGGCGGGAGTGGACGTACTCAATCCCATTCAGCCGGAATGCATGGATTTCAAGGAGATACACGATACCTATGGGGACAGGATATCGTTTCACGGAACCATAGGTACGCAGTCGGTTATGCCGTTCGGTACGCCCAAAGATGTGAGACAAAAGGTATTTGAAAATCTTGATATCGCAGGCAGAGACGGAGGACTTTACGCGTGTCCCACGCATTTGCTGGAGCCGGAGGTTCCGGTTGAAAACGTGGTGGCGTATATACAGGCTTGCATAGACTATCAGAACAAATAATATATTATTATTAGAATTATTTGTGTTTAACTCAAATCTTCTTTTCCCTTTATATTTAATAACAAAAAGGCGGATACATGTGTGTCCGCCTTTATTTTGTATTTTTAATATATAGGATTATTGTTAACGGTAAAGCTAACGTAAAAAATGATTATTATAGGTTGAATAATATCTTGACTTACAGTAATATTTGTGATATAATACAAATAATAATTGTTGTATATATCAATTTGTGGTATAATTCCAACAAATTGATATTATATAAAATCTTAAAATAAATAGTGGATGAATGGAGGTAGTTATATGAGCCTGTCTGCAAATGGAATAATATATTTCAAATCACCGATAGGTGAAAACTGTTTACAAGATTTTTCTTTTTTTCTGATGGAGGCAGCGGCTAAAAGACGTATAGGACTTTTATTGGGAGCAAATCTTGCACCGTGGGATATGGAATTTTACAAAGATGAGTATAAAGTAAATGGCTTCGCTAACGGAAATGGTTTACTGTTTGATTTATCAGAGTCGGCGTATTACAGCAATTGTGATAAATTATTTGAGCCGATATATATAGATAACGGAAATCCAAGCAATATTATTGTAAATATAAGCGAAACTCAGATATCAAAAATCGAGGAGTTTTTTAATGAAATATTTGAAAAAGATTTTGTATCATATTTATGCTTTAACATTGGATATTTAATAGACTATTACAAAAACAGAGAGGTATATACCTGTATTCCAAACGGTATTAGCAAAATAATTCAGGAAGAGATAGAAAAGTATGGAGAGTGGAAGCGTTTTTTACAGATAAAGGTGAGCAGTTGTACGAAGGGTTGAACTTCGGTGCCAAAAGTACGGCACAAAATGCTGATTTAGCGTATGAAGGAATGGTTCATAATTATGGAAATATTAGCTTTGATTCTCATATCGTACTTATATTAGAGAATGAAATAGTATTGATATTTGAGCTTGAAAGCGACATGACTGATTTTATTGACCTTATAATTACAGATATAAAAAATTCAGACAATGTAATTAAAGATTATGGGAACAAGAACGGAGATTATAGTGTAAATATTTCACAAAGGATACTTTTGGAAAATAAGGAATAAAAGAAATCTAAGGTTTTGGCAGCATCCCGGCAAAAAAATAATACGAACCCCGTTTTCTCTTCGGCGTTCGTATTATTCGCTTTTGGCGGAGAGAGAGGGATTCGAACCCTCGGTCGGGTATTAGCCGACACACGATTTCCAGTCGTGCGCCTTAGACCAGCTCAGCCATCTCTCCGTATAAAGCAAAGATTGCTTTACTCATTACTATTCTCGGTAACTTAAACATAAAGCTTTAATATTATAGCATAAAGTCCACGGGTTTGTCAATAGTAATTTTCAAAAAAAATAAAATTTAAAAAATAATATAATAAATGCGAAGGGTTTTGCCTTTCATTAAGCTTAACCGATCGCATTTATTTTTTATTTTAATATGAGAGACTCTGATAGCCTGTTAGAACTGGGTATATATCTATTTCATCAGCTCATCCGTAAGACGCATTATTTCAGGAGCGATTTTTTCCCGTTCCTTTTTTAGTGTGCGTTTATAAAAGGGATAAGCTGAGCCCAAGATTACTATGCCGAATATGCCTATGATGATCCCGGGGATAAACCATATACCGCTCCATACAAGGCAGCAGCACATTCCGACTCCCATAATGAGTGCTCCGACGATACCTAAGATTAAAGAAAAAACCGTGCATTTTTGGGTAACGCTGTCGTCAAGGCGGCGCAGCTTTTCAAGTTTATCCTCTTCTTTGGGCATATATTTTTGTCGAATACGCTTAAGCTCTTCCTGTTCCCTTGCGGAATAGGTATAGTTAAAGGGGTTACTATTCTGTTTTTTATCCATTGTTTACATCTCCTGTTAAATGTAGCTCTTTAGCGGCTTTTGTTATCATAACGAGCGCCATTCCGAAAATCACGATTAATACAGCGGCACCGGTTGATCCCGTCATAAGACGGCGGAAGCCTTCATCTGCTTCGTCGCCGAATGCGGTTAGCATCGTGGTCTCTAAGGTCAGCATTGAAACGAGCGCTTGGGCAAGATTAATTGTTTTGGTTGCGGAAAATACGGGACTGTTGTATCTGCGGTATTTTACAAGATTTATAATAGAGAAGGTAAAGGTTGTAAAGGTGTACGCGGCTATCGCGATAGTTGTAATCTGATGATGAGAAAAGGTTCTGTTTTGCCATGTGATATAAAAAACTATTACAGAAAGTACTGAATTCATCACTAAAAGAATAATTCCGCAAAAACGGTAGCGCTGTAATTCCGCTATTCTGTTTTCACCGGGGGAATGCGTTCTTGTGTATCTGAGCAATAAGAAACGCATTACCGCGAGGAGAAGATAGTATGCCGATAATGTATAAAACCATACGGAACGGTGATAAAACCCGAGTCCCAGCTGAAAAACCGCGTACCCGGAGTTCAAAAGCAGGCTGCCGTAAAGAGATAGATTTACACGAAGCCGAGCGTCTGAGTCCAGCATGACTAAATATTTGTTTTTATGCCTTACCGTGTCTATGAAACGCATAAGCGACGGTATTCTGGCGCAGAGCGCCGTGAGTGTATATGCCGATATTATATATGCGACATAGCATACAATTTTATCGGAGCCGTGATAAATAAAAGAGTATATAAGCAAAAACAGTGAAAAAGGTATCAGTAATATGATGATGATTATATTAGGAAAGATGAGCGATTTTGCTATTTTTTTGAAAAGCTTCATTTTCGTTCCTCTTTATTTTGACTGTAAATGTCGTACCGACGCCTCTCTCGCTTTCAACAGCTATTTCTCCCTGCGTTATATCTATAACTCTTTTGACAAGAGCAAGCCCGAGACCGTTGCCCTGTGCGGCATGTGAGGTATCGCCCTGATAGAATTTTTCAAAAATATGAGCCCCGACCTCAGGCGACATTCCGCAGCCGTTATCCTTGACCTTTACAATTGCGTATGTCTCAGTGGCGTTAAGAGATATTTTTACACAACCGCCGTTGTCTGTAAATTTAAAGGCGTTTGAAAAAAGGTTGTTCCAAACGAGAGAAAGCAGCTCAGCGTCGGCGTTGACCATGACGTTTTCGGCGATATCCGTTTCTATCTCTATTTCTTTGCTTTCCCAAATATTTTCGTATCCAAGCAGACACTCGCATATCTGCTCGCCAAGGTCATAATTTTTAGTGTTCGGGTATATTTTCTGGTTTTCAAGTCGATTGAGCTTTAGGATATTTGTCAGCATGTCGGCAAGTTTGCGAGAGCCTTCGGTAAGAGCTTTTGCGTATTCAAGCCGCTTTTCATCCGTCAGGTCAGGTGCTTGCAGAAGTGTTCCGTAGTTCTGCATTACAGAGAGAGGAGTTTTCATCTCATGCGATACATTGGCAATAAAATCGGTACGAAGCGTTTCTACGCCGGAAAGCTCCTGTGCCATTTTGTTAAAGCATTCAATGATCTCGTCAAACGTATCGCCGGCGCCGAAGTATTGGTGATTTTTAATACGTACATTAAAATCACCGCGCATTATTTTTTCCGCTGCCTCTGTTATACGTTTTACCGGTCGCTCGACCATAAATTTACGGCGGATTCTGTCAACGACCGTGAAAATAAAGCTGAGCAGCAAAACGTTGCCGAAAGTCAGCTTTGCAGCCATATTCAGATTTTTGTCAGTCAGCGTGATATTCAGGGTCGAGGAAAAAACAGATAAAAACAATGTCATACAGCAGGTTATAATAAACGCCGTAAGAGCAAAAAAAATCAAATATTGGCGAACCGCTTTCAGAAAACGAATATATCGGACATTGTTTTTCATCTGATTACCGCCTTGTATCCGAGTCCGTGAACGGTAACGATTTCAAATGCGTCGCAGTCGGCGAGCTTTGATCGCAGTTTTGTCATGTAGACATCTACGGTGCGGGTACCTGAGGAGGTATCGGCGTCCCAAAACTCATCCATCAGCTGTGTACGGGTGAAGGTTTTTTTAGGATAGGACAAAAGTTTATATAGAAGATTGAATTCTCTGGCGGTCAGGGAAATCTCCTTATTGTTTATATATGCGGTATGCTCATCGGCATCCATTACAAAATTACCGACTTCAAGGCGGCGGCTTGACGCTATCTTATAACGGCGAAGCAATGCTCCGATGCGAAGCAGCAGCTCGTCGAGATCGATCGGTTTGACCATATAATCGTCGATCCCGGCGCGAAACCCTCTTTGCTTTGAGGAGATATCATCGCGTGCCGTCATAAAAAGAATAGGGATCTGCTCGTTGAGGGAGCGTACCGTTTTTGCAAATTCATAGCCGTCAATTTCGGGCATCATAATATCGGATACGATAAGATCAAACACGGTTTCGTACATTGCGTCGTACGCCTTTTCGGCAGAAAGGCATCCTGTCGCTTCATATCCGTTTTGATTCAGAAATGAACATACAGAGCGGTTTAAGTCTCTGTCGTCCTCTACAACTAATATTTTAAACATATAAATCACCATGCCGCCTAAGGGCGGTTAAAAAACCGGACGGGAAACGTGAAATCTCCCGAATTCCGATACAATGCAGAGCAGCTTTCACGTTTTTAATACGTATATTACTTTTATTATAACATACAAATGTTAAGGTTTTGTTTGTGTTTTGACATTTTTAAAAAAATAATCAGCAAAAGAATATTAATTAAGCTAAAAAAGCGAGTGTGCCGATGAAGCATTTTTCTCGCTTTTAAGCTTTATTATCTGCTGCCTTTTGCCGCGTCGATTCGAGCCTCTGCCGCGGCGATCCTTTTATTCGCCTCATCAAGCTGAGCGTCATGTTTCGAATTCATCATTTTTTTGCGGGCTTCCGGCTTGCTCATTGCTTTGGCTTCCTCGAAGCTGGCTTTGGATTCTGCTTTTGCCGCGGCAAAGTTAGCTTTGTCAATCTCATGCCGGGCCTGCGCGCTTTCTTTCATATCCGTAAACGCGTTTTTGAAAAAATTCTTTATGTTCACGACTGTCTCTCCTTCTTAATTTTCATTGATTATTTTTTCGCTTAGAGCAATGATTTGCTCAGAATATTTTTTCTTTCGACATTTAAGAAATTTCTTATATACCGGGTAGTTGAGCAGAGCCATTCCCAGTCCGACCACTCCGATTATAATACCGGGAAGTAATGTATTTGTGATTCCGAGCTTGCCGCCGATATCCGTCATTACAAGACTCATGCCCGCGCCCATGATTATTGCGCTGACGCTTCCGAAAATGTAAGCGAAAATATTTGCGGGACGCTTTACCCTTGCGTCAAGCGTACGGAGCTCGTCAATCTCGGTGTTTTCTTTTTCCATGTACTGCGTACGGATTTTTTGCGCCATAAACTGCTGATCGTTTCTGTTCATTTTATTATCCTTCCTTTCACATCCAGCACAAAGCTTTGATTACTCTGTGTGCTGTTTTTTGTTTACGATCAAATTATACTTTTCCATTGTTTTTAAAATTTTTTTGAAATGTTTGAGTTTTGTTAAACTTAAAATTTTTTCGATTTATTCGGATAACTCAGGAGCTTATGGATGATGTATGAACGCTCACCGGGTAAAATATACCTTGAGGAAAAAATAAATGAAAAAGGGCTGAGTCAGAAATTCAGTATGACTCAACCCGTATTTCGGCAGTTGTACTATAAAACCTTTATTCCATAGGAATGTAAAATATTTTTTGCGGTGCCGAGCTGCTGTTCAGTAGGGATCCATTCCTTTTTACCGTTATCGGCAAGTCCCAGAAAAACCGCTTTTGTTCCTCCGAAGGCATGATAAGGGAGCAGCTCTACGCCTTCGCATTTTGAGAGCGAATTCGCGATATCTGAAATGTTGCGGTAATGCTCTCTGTCGGTATTGACTCCGTTTACCAATATGCATCTAAGTCTGATCTTTGCTCCCAAATCGCTTGCGAGCTTTAGATTATTAAGTATTTTTATATTCGTAACTCCGGTGTACCGAATATGACGGCTGTCGTCGGTGTCCTTTATATCCCATAAAAACAGGTCGGTATATTGTACGGCAGCCTCTAAGAGAGACGGATCGAAATATCCGCTGGTTTCGATTGCTGTTGATAATCCCGTTTCTTTACAGGCCTGCAATAGCGTAACTGCCGAGCATCCCTGCGCAAAGGGTTCGCCGCCCGAAAGCGTTATCCCGCCCGTATCACCGTAAAACGCACGATCCTTTTCCAAAACGTAAAGGAGGTTTGCGATGGTGTATTGCTTACCGCAGATTTCCAATGCCGCAGAGCAGCAGCTTTTCGCGCAATCGCCGCACGCCGTACATTTTTCTCGGTCAAGTGTATGATTTCCGTTGAACGAGTGAGCGTCATTGAGGCAGATTTTTACGCATTGACCGCAGCCGATACATTTGTTTGAGTAGAACAGCAGCTCACGTTCCCTTTTTTGTGTTTCGGGATTATGGCACCATGCGCAGCGTAGAGGACAGCCCTTGAGAAACACTGTTGTTCGTATACCGGGACCGTCATGCATACAGAAGCGCTGTATTTCTGTTACAGTCAGTTGGGTGTCGGTTTTAGTGTTCATTTTGTTCTATCACCATATTCTGCCATTCTCTGCTTAAGGTAACAAAACGAGCATTCCATCCGGAAACACGTACTGACAGCGTCTGATAGTTTTCAGGATGCTCCTGAGCCTCTCGCAATATTTGCGCGTCGACCACATCGGGCTGCATAAAGAAGCCTCCGAGCTTTACAAAGCCGCGCATAAGTGAAATCAAAGACTGTAAACCGTCCTCTCCTGAAACGCTTGCCGGCAGCAGCTTGACGTCCAGCGCGCTTCCCGTTGCCAGACGCGAAAGATCCGCCTTACAGTAGGAACGGATTATCGCGGTCGCGCCCTCTCTGTCGCTTCCCGGAGTGGGGGAGCAGTTGGCTGCCAGAATATCGCCCGCTTTTTTGCCGTGAGGCGAGGCTAACCGATCGGGAGCCCATTCAAGCTGTCTGCCAAAGGTGCTTACTCCTGCAGGAAAACGATAACCGCATTTGCCGTCTATTCCGTTGCATATATCGGCAAAATCGTTGAGCAGACGGGCGGCAAGCAGGTCTGCCTCGTCGCTGTCGTTTCCGTAAAAGGAATAATGATTTATTACATACATACGGAGAGCCTCTTCTCCATCCCAGTTATTTTTGAGAACCTTGAGGAATTCACGGAGCGTCAGTCTTCTTTCGTCAAATACAAGTTTTTTTATGGTATACAGGCTGTTTACCGTGTCCGCAAGTCCGCCGATATGGGGAGAACAGATGTTGTAAACCGGTCCGCCTTCAAAATAGGAAACGCCTTTTTCTATACAGCCCTGTTCAAACAGAGAAACGACTGTGCAGGGTATTTGCGGCTTCCATTTCCAAACCGCGGTATTGACGCCGGATTCTGTAAACAGTCGCTGCTTATCATGCAAAATTGCTTCGATTTTTTTCTTCAGGTCGTTAACATATCTGCTGTAAAGGGCTTCGAAGTCACTGTAATCGATACTATTCTTATAGCTGTCAAGCGTTTGGCGCTGAAGGATTTGAAGGGAATCGAACGGAATATAGGTAAAGTATGTCTTACCGGGTATTTGTACCTCCCAGCAGCCGTCGTTGGCAAATTTTCGTGCTTCGGAGAGATTATAGCCGTCCTTAAGCAGCGCCTGTATTATAAGCTCTTCATTATACACGGCAAGTATTCCTCCGCCGTAGCGCATTACCTCGGAGACGCGTCTTAAGAGCTTTTCATCGGTTTGACTGTTCAGACGCACCGTGGTTGGAAAGTCACCGATACCGAGCTCCTCGAGTATGTCAAGAACAAGATATGTTACCTCGTTTGTCACATCTATTCCATTCTCGTCTATGCCTCCGAGGAGAATATTCTGATAATGCTGAGCGTCTCCGCTTCCGTTACCGAAGCTGCTTTCACCGCATATCCATTCGCAGCCCTTGATAAAAAAGTGCGCGAGTATCTCGCGAGCTTCGTCGAGGGTCAGATTGCCGTCTCGCAGATCCTTTTTCAAAAAGTCGCCGAGCAGCCAATCGATGCGGCCGATTCCGGGCCAGTTTCCGCACAGTCGAACAAAAGCAAATGTGAACCAAATGCTTTGCACGGCTTCGTAGAAATTGCTTGCGGGCTCGAAGGGAACTCTTTGAAGATTTTTGTAATTTCTCTCGTAATCAGGTATATTTTCAAGGGCGCTTAGATAACGGCGATGCCATACCTCAAAAGCGTCAAGACAATTCAGACAGCTGCGCAGGAAAGGCTCGCGCTCGCTTCCTAGATGCTTTTTTAATGATTGTTCGGCGCTGCCGCGGATATATCCGACTCCATGCCTAAGCACGGTTTCAAAATCGATGGTCAGATGGCTGACGCCGGTGTATATCGCCTCGGAACGATATGTCGCCGGTACGCTATGATGTATGGCGGAGCCTAAGGTTGCCGCTCCGCTAATCAGCTCGCCCCTGCAAACGCGTACAGGCGCTTCGCGCGCGATTTTCGATATCGCAAGGTCGTATTTTTCTATCGGAGTCAACGTTTCAAAATTTTTCGTATCATCTAAGGCAACGGCAGGGGTTTTTTGCGTTTCAAGGCCGTATTTCCGGTTCAGTGAGTCATAGGCAAATTGCCGTGTTTCTTGGGATAGTCTGATAGGACGCCGCTGACCGTTTGGAGCATAGAAAATCATATTTATGGCAATTCCTTTCTTACGATGAATGGGGGAAGCCGCTTATGCGGATAAAATATTCAGGTCTATATATATATATTATAGAGGAAGATACTATGAAAATCAATTGACAATTCTATCATAAATATGTATAATACTATTAAGAAAGCTTTTGTGACGTCTTGCGGAGAAAATTTTCAAAAGGCGAAGACTAAAAGGTCGGCTCCGCGCGGGATAGGAGTAGTAATATAATGAAAATAGAGAAGATTGACATTAAATATATGCGAAAGGATCAATTTATTCTGCATACATCGGAAAGCCTCAGACATATAAAGGTACTTCCGTGGCTTTCGGTCGTTCAGTCGGTTGAAGGAAGCTACGACATTGCTCTGGGAACGGAAAAATCAAAGAAAACGGGAAGCGGGGGAATGTTTATAGCGCCTTCAGGCATTCAGCAGACGATAGTCCATCATGTTGATCCGATAAGCGAACGGATGAGATGTCGGTGGATATTTTTAGACGTGTTGATAAATGACGCTTACCGTCCCGAGCTGTTGTATGATTTCCCAACGATAGTTCCTCCTCAGGAGAGGGATGAGCTCGATACGCTGTTTGATCAGTTATTTGTGTCCGAGGATATTTTTGAAAATTACGGATTTTATTATAATATACTGAAAATTTTATTTCGGATGGCTACGCCTAAAAACGGAGCTGTACATAGATCAATACAATGCACACTTGAATATATAAGGGAGCATTATACCTCGGAGATCCGCATCGATGAGCTTGCTAAGAACGCCTGTATGTCCTCATCAAATTTTTATGCGGTATTTAAAAAACAGTTCGGGGTATCTCCTATCGCTTACATAAACCGTTACCGTTTATCGCTTGCGGCAGAGTATTTACTCAGTACCGGGTACTCGGTTGCCGAGATCGGCAATATGGTCGGAATACCGGATCCCTTGTATTTCAGCAAAATTTTTCATAAGGCTTACGGACTCTCCCCCAGAGAATTTAGAACGGAACGTAAAAAGGATAACGGAGTTACCTGAGTACGAGACGCTTGCTTTAAAACCAATCAAATGGTTACTTTTCTGTTTCATACCTTTCAAAGACTGCTCTTCCGTACTCCCGCGGCGTAAGCTTCATTCTCCGCCTGAAAGCATAGCTGAAATAAGATTGCGATGAAAACCCGCATTCATAAGCTATCTGGGTTAACGTATAGTTAGTTGAAACTATCATGTTTGCCGCTTTTTTCACGCGCATCTCTTCAACGTAATCCCGGAGAGTTTTACCTGTGAAGGCTTTGAAGAGATTGTGAAAATAGATTGGGCTGAAGCCTGAATATGCGGCAACCGTTTTTAGCGATAGATCGGAATTAAGATTATTTTTGATGTACCTTATTGTATTCTCTATAGATGTATAGTTGCTGTTTTTTATATTGTTCGGAGATAAAAGCCTCCCTGAATCGCCTATAAGCCTGTAAATCAGCTCAAATATCAGGCTATATACAATTATTTTATCGCTGTCGAGACCGGAATCATAGAATTTGCATAGCTTCTTGAATATTTCACAGTAGATATCGTATTTATCGGTTTTGATGAAGCTCGGCATATGGATAAGCGAGTCAAATAATACGCCGTTATTCAAGCTCATATGTATGTAATAGCACTTAAACGGGAATTTGGTGTGACGTGTCTGTCCCGGTTTGGCGCAGATAAGCATATCCGGCGATATTTGCATGTATTGTGAATCTATGTAAGAAACACCGCCCGCTTCTATAGGTATCTCTATTTCAAACAATGCTGTTTTTCTGTTTATCGATACCGCTCTGCCTTTTTGCGCGATCTGTGAATTGTAGATTCCTATCGATATAATTTGCGGCAACACGAAATCCATTTTAATTACCATACCTTTCAGCGGAAATACCCGAAAAATCAGCGGTCAAGACGAGAGGGTTTTAAGTAACCTCGGTTTGAAGACTTGTCAGTAATATTTCAAATAAAATCAGTAAGATTTATGTATTTATCTGATAAGATATATTATACAATAAAGAACGGGTATTGTCAACTGACGACGGAATGGTAATTTACTGTTTTCCGGCTTCAGCACCGTTAGCTGTGGTGCGGTTTTAAGCAAAAAAATTTAAACATAAGAAAGGAATGATCGTATATGAAAATCACCTGGCTTGGACAAGCGGGACTGCTGTTTGAAAGCGATGAAATAAGGATCATGATAGATCCGTACCTTTCTGACAGCGTGAGAAAAATTGAACCGAAAAAATTCAGGCGCGTTCCCGTCCCGGAGGAATTGTTCAAAATAGAGCCCGACATCATGATCTTTACTCACAACCATCTTGACCACTATGACCCTGAGACTGTGGCGAGATATATCACATCGGAAACAAGTATGACAGTACTTGCTCCACGCTCCGTTTGGAATGAGGTGAGTAAGATAGGCGGAGACAATAATTATATACAGTTTAACCGTCATACAACTTGGACGCATAATGGGGTTAAGTTTACTGCCGTTAAAGCGGAGCACAGCGATCCGACACCTATAGGAGTAATAATTGACGACGGCGAGAGAAAATATTATGTTACGGGTGATACCTTGTATAATGAGGATATATTTTCGGACATACCCAATGATATTTATGCGGTATTTTTGCCTGTCAACGGCGTAGGTAACAATATGAATATGGAGGATGCGAGGAGCTTTTGCGAAAGAATAAATCCCGAATTTGCGGTACCGATACATTGCGGTATGTTTGACGATATCGATATGAACGCTTTTGGTTATAAAAACAAGGTGATTCCTGAAATTTATAATAAAATAAAAATTTAAGCGCTAAATTATATCATATTTTTTCTATTATATCACAAAAAACAACAATAAATCGCGGTATATCGCGGAAAAGGAATAGTCAAAAAATGAAGGTGACTGATATTAAAACCTTTGCGGTTGATTGCTTCCGTACAAATTGGGTTTTTGTAAAAGTATATACTGATGAAGGAATAGACGGTGTCGGGGAAGCGACATTGGAATATAAGGAAAAAGCTTTGCTTGGTGCCGTTGAGCATATCAGCGAGTATTTAAAGGGAAAAGATCCGTTAGATATTGAAAAACACTGGCATAACATATACAGAGACGCTTATTGGAGAGGCGGGGCGGTACTTATGTCAGCTTTATCAGCCGTTGAAATGGCGCTTTGGGATATATTGGGCAAAAGTCTTAATGTACCTGTATACAGACTGCTTGGCGGAAGAGTGAATGACAAGGTCAGAATTTATGTAAACGGATGGTTTGCGGGCGCTAAAGAGCCACAAGAGTTCGGTGAAAGGGCAAAAGCCGCGGCAGAGCGCGGAGTAACCGCAATGAAATGGGATCCGTTTGGTAAGAGCTATCTTAACATTTCCAACGCGGAGCTTGAAAAAGCAATCCGATGCGTTGCTGCGGTCCGTGAGGCAGTCGGAGACAAAGTGGATCTGTTAATAGAGGGGCACGGCAGATTCAATATTCCCACGAGCATAAAGATAGCAAAAGAGCTTGAGGCGTTCAAACCTATGTTTTTTGAGGAACCGGTTCCTCCTGACGATCTTGACGCGTTAAAGGCTGTCAAGGATAAATCTCCTGTTGCGATTGCGGCGGGAGAACGCCTGTATACCCGCTGGGATTACAAGGTTATGTTTGATAAGATGGCGGCGGACTATATTCAGCCTGACGTTTCTCACGCGGGTGGGATCATGGAGCTCAAGAAGATCGCTGCGGAAGCGGAGTGCAGGTATATCCCTTTTGCGCCGCATAATCCGTCAGGTCCGGTAGCTAATGCCGCGACCCTCCAGCTCGCAGCCTCCTGCCCGAATTTTGAAATTCTTGAGATAATGTATTCAGACGTTGAGTGGAGAAAAGACGTTTCAAACGAGAAACTTGAATATAAAGACGGGTTTATCACGATTCCGGATAAGCCGGGCCTGGGGATAGAGATAAATGAAGAGGAATGCCTGAGGCATCCATATCAGGTACATACGCTCCGTCATTATACGGGCGCGCTTACGGAGATAAGACCGGCTGACACGATTTTTTATTTCTGAAAAAGATATTTTAAGCCTTTTGGAGCTCTGTGCCGTATGTCGGTGCGGACGCGTGAGGCAAAACATTATTTACAATAAGAAAGGAGAGCTATAACAATGAAAAGAGTTGAGGTAGCGGATCATGAACCGAGCTATTTGCCGGACGGCGAATGGAGGCTTGTATGGGCGGATGAGTTTGACGGCACGGAGCTTGACAGAACGAAATGGGATTACAGACTTAATTACTGGGGCAGTCCGTGTGACGCTTATACTGATAAGGGCGTTATACTTGACGGAAACAGCCACATAGAGCTTCACAGGACCGAAAGAAACGGCTGCTACGTTTCGCCTCAGCTGCAGACCGGTTCAAACTCATTTGACGTACCGGTAAACGGAACGGATAATCCTTGGGGACAGAATGAAATATGGAAGCTTGGAATTTTAGAAGAACCAAAATTTGTCAATCGATACGGCTATTATGAATGCCGCTGTAAATTTCAGAGAGAGCCGGAGGTTATGTGGAGCGCGTTCTGGACGCAATCACCTTCAATCGGAACAAGATTCGAGCCGGAATGGTGCGGAATTGAATCCGACATAATGGAATGCTTTGAGGCAGGTAAGGCCACAACTGGAAATATAATGGGCGGATACGGAAAACAGTTCAGGGAAGAGGGCAGAGTTCGTTACGATCTTGAAGAAAGCAAAGACGGGTGGCATTATTTCGGCATGAATTGGCAACCGGACGGTTATGTTTTCTACTGTGACGGAAAAGAAGTATCGAGAACAAACGAACATGTGTCGCATGTTCCGCAGTTTATACTTCTGACAACGGAGGTACAGGGCTACAGAATATCAAAGCCATATAAGATTGACGGCAAGTTCAGGGACGACGCGTTTATCGTAGATTTTGTAAGGGTATTCGATAAAGTATAACACTTACTTCAATAAATTTCTGATGCAGAGAATCTCCATAGGCGGTGTAAAATGCTGATTAGCGTATAGAAAGGAAGGTTTTAGGTATGTCTGTTAAAGCGGCTCTTGTAACGGGCGCCTGCAAAAACACGGGTGTCGCGATAGTAGAGAAATTTGCCGGGGAGGGGCGGAATGTAGTATTTACCGGAAGAAGTCCCGAAAAGGTAAAGGAAGCCGAAAGGCTTTACAGAGAAAAATATCCGGATGTAACAATTATCGGATACACTATTGATTCACTTATAGATGAGCGTACTGTCGATGAAAAAGCCGTCAGTGATATGTTTTTGAAGCTTGATTTACTTGATATATTCGTTGAAACACTTGTTTTGAACGCGGCGGACCAGGGGCTCGGAATGACTGCCTTACAAAATCCTCTCACCGATTTTATGCGGGTTATAAATACCAACATGGTATGGAATTACTGTCTGTCGGAGCATTCTGCCAGGCGAATGAAGGAAAACGGAGGTGGAAGTATCATATTTATAAATTCCAATACCGCTTATCGGGCGATACCGAACCGTATAGCATATTCGGCTTCAAAGGGAGGTCAGCTCGGTATGATGAGAGCGATGGCGCTTGATTTCGGAAAATATAATATAAGAGTTAACGCTGTTTTGCCTGGTATGATAAAAACGGACCGCTGGGAAAAAGATCCGGAGTTTTATAAAAACGTTCCGTCAAGATTTACTCCGCTTGGAGATGTAGCGGTAGGCGAGGATATAGCGGACGCGGTTTGGTATTTTGCGTCTCACGCCAGAAACACAACCGGAGCGGAGCTGGTAGTTGACGGCGGCAATTCCATTCAGCTATATCCTATAATAGAGAGGAGATTTTAAGATACCTGAGCTGTTTTTTAATTAATTTTTTCGAGTGAATTTATTTGAATAGCACCGACCGATTTAAACCGCACAAAACGCTGATTTAGCGTAAGAAAGGAATGGTCATAATTATGATTAAATATGTTTTTTATGATACTGATATTTCAGGGTATGCTGAATATGATATAAAAGGAAAGTAGCGTGAAAGATCAATCTGATCGCATCAAAATGCAGATAGTTTCACGCCCAAATTTTCTAAAAAGCTAAACGCTTTTTGCTTCGCAAAGCGAAGCCCGAAAATTTTTCATGCCTATTTTGTGCTGCCTTGGGCAGCATGGGGATTATTATGAAAATTTAATCGGATTTTGTTGTTCCTTTTTCACGTTAGTAAAAGTAACTGATATTTCACAGTTTTGTCGGGAATTAGACGCTTATGAAATTGACCGTCCGGAGCATTGTCCGAAACTTAAATCTAAATATATCTATTCGGGATTTGAGTCGTATAATGTATATTATCGCGTATGTCCGGGCTCAATTTCGGTTTTGCTTCAGATAGGCTCCGTATTTTCCTACTTATGGGATAATATATCTTTAAAGCCTCCGGAAGATCTGACATTTTACCGTTCGGACGGAAGAGTTTTATTTTCTTCGCTAACTCACGAATGAGAATGTACACTGTATTTAGATGATAATGAAGGAACAGATATTGTATCAAATTGTCTATGGAGAAAGGTGCAGGACAAATAAAATTCCAAAATAGTTGCAGGTTTAATTGTTATTATAAATTGAACTTTGCAAAATTACCTTCGATATGACTGCCGTATTGATATAAAAACGCCCACGATGAGAATTATTTCTCATCGTGGGCGTAATTACATATATAAATTTAAATTGCTGGAAAGCAAAACCGCTTATTTCAGCGCAGCCTGTGCTGCGGCAAGACGAGCTATCGGAACACGGAAGGGAGAGCAGGAAACATAATCAAGCCCAAGCTTATGACAGAACTCAACTGATACGGGGTCTCCGCCGTGCTCACCGCAAATACCGCAGTGCATGGTGGGACGAACCTGTTTGCCAAGCTTTACAGCCATTTCCATAAGCTTTCCAACGCCGTTCTGATCAAGCTTTGCGAACGGATCGTTTTCATAGATCTTTTTATCGTAATAAGCGTCTAAGAACTTTCCGGCGTCGTCACGGCTGAAGCCAAATGTCATCTGGGTAAGGTCGTTAGTACCGAAGCAGAAGAATTCGGCTTCCTTTGCGATCTCATCCGCAGTGAGACAAGCGCGCGGGATTTCTATCATCGTTCCGACCTCGTACTTCAGGCTTATTCCGGAAGCGGAAATCTCCGCGTCTGCGACCTCGACGACGATATTTTTAACGAACTTAAGCTCCTTGACATCTCCTACAAGAGGTATCATTATTTCAGGAACAAGCTTCCAGTCGGGATGCTTCTTCTGTACGTTAATAGCGGCGCGGATTATCGCTTTTGTCTGCATCTTTGCTATCTCAGGATAAGTAACGTCAAGACGGCATCCGCGGTGACCCATCATGGGGTTAAACTCATGCAGGGAAGTAATGATCTCCTTAATTCTTTCGACGGTCTTACCCTGAGCCTTTGCGAGAGCCTCAATATCCTTTTCCTCGGTGGGAAGGAATTCGTGAAGCGGGGGATCAAGGAAACGAATGGTTACCGGAGTACCCTCGAGAGCTTCGTAAAGCTCCTCAAAATCTGCCTGCTGGTAGGGAAGTATCTTATTTAAAGCAGTCTCGCGCTCTTCAACAGTGTCGGCGCAAATCATTTCACGGAACGCCGCTATTCTTTCCGGATCGAAAAACATATGCTCAGTACGGCAGAGACCAATGCCCTCGGCTCCAAGCTCGCGGGCTTTCTTTGCGTCGCGCGGAGTGTCGGCGTTAGTTCTGACCTTAAGCTTGCGGAACTGATCCGCCCAAGCCATGATTCTACCGAATTCTCCGGCTATCTGAGCGTCAACAGTGGGAATGATACCGTCGTAAATGTTACCGGTAGAGCCGTCTATAGAAATGTAATCGCCTTCATGGAAGGTCTTGCCGCCGAGAGTAAACTTTTTGTTTGCTTCATCCATGTTGATATCGCCGCATCCGGACACACAGCATGCGCCCATGCCGCGGGCGACGACCGCCGCGTGTGAGGTCATACCGCCGCGAACGGTAAGTATACCCTGAGCTGCCTTCATTCCGGTTATATCCTCGGGAGAGGTCTCAAGACGAACCAGCACTACTTTCTTGCCTTTTGCTTTCCATGCTTCGGCATCGTCAGCAGTAAATACTATCTGTCCGCACGCTGCGCCGGGGGAGGCGCCGAGTCCCTTGCCAACGGGATTTGCGGCTTTTAAAGCCTTGGAATCGAACTGAGGATGGAGAAGTGTGTCAAGGTTACGGGGATCTATCATCAGAACCGCCTCTTCGGGAGTTCTCATCCCCTCGTCAACGAGGTCACAGGCGATCTTGAGCGCCGCCTGAGCGGTACGCTTGCCGCTGCGTGTCTGCAGCATGTACAGCTTGCCGGACTCGACGGTAAACTCCATATCCTGCATATCGCGGTAGTGCTCCTCAAGTATTTTGCAGACATTTTTGAACTGCTCAAATGCCTCCGGGAACTTGGACGCCATTTCATCTATTTTCATAGGAGTGCGTATTCCGGCGACAACGTCCTCTCCCTGTGCGTTTACAAGGAATTCTCCCATAAGCTTCTTTTCGCCGGTAGCGGGATCGCGGGTAAACGCAACGCCGGTACCGCAATCGTCGCCCATGTTGCCGAATGCCATCATCTGTACGTTAACCGCCGTACCCCATGAATACGGGATATCATTGTCACGTCTGTAAACGTTGGCTCTGGGGTTGTCCCAGCTGCGGAAGACAGCCTTGATAGCGCCGAGAAGCTGCTCCTTTGGATCAGAGGGGAAGTCCGCGCCTATCTTGGATTTGTACTCCGCCTTGAACTGATTTGCAAGCTCTTTAAGATCGTCGGCTGTAAGCTCTACGTCGAAGGTAACGCCCTTCTTTTTCTTCATTTCATCGATGAGCTCTTCAAAATATTTCTTTCCGACCTCCATAACGACGTCGGAGTACATCTGTATAAATCTTCTGTAGCAGTCCCAAGCCCAGCGGGGATTGCCGGATTTAGCGGCTATAACGTTTACGACATCCTCGTTAAGACCGAGATTCAGAATAGTATCCATCATACCGGGCATAGAGGCGCGCGCGCCTGAACGAACGGAAACAAGAAGAGGATTTTCATGGTCTCCGAATTTTTTTCCGGTTATGCTCTCCATCTTTTCGATGTATTCCATTATCTGTGCCATTATATCGCTGTTGATCTGTTTTCCGTCCTCATAATACTGGGTACAGGCTTCTGTTGTGATTGTGAAACCCTGAGGAACGGGAAGTCCTATATTAGTCATCTCCGCCAGGTTAGCGCCTTTACCGCCGAGCAGCTCGCGCATATTCGCGTTTCCCTCGGTGAAAAGATAAACATACTTTTTCATCTGTTTTCCTCCAAGTATTTGTATTTTTGTCTTAAAGTTATTATAACACAGCGGCAGTCGGAATTCTATACTTTTTATAAATATTTACATAATATTTAAATTTTTCCGTTCGCCGAAGTCATCATCAAAGGATTTTCGGAATATATTATTATTTTTTGAGCTCTATGCCGTAGGTGTCGGAAAGCTTCTTTTTAAAGGAAATCTCGATATTTTCGATCTCCTCCGCCGAAAGCGTGCGGTCCGGCGCGTTATACTCTACGTTAATTAAAACCGAGGAATATCCTTTTTCAACTCCGGTTCCGAAATAGACGTCGGTAGGCTTTACGCTGACGATAAGAGGACTTTCGGAGGAAATTATCCTGCCGTAATCCGTAAAGTGTATACCGTTTCTGACAATAAAGTTATATTCGCGAACAACGCTTGGGAAATTGGTTTCATAGCTTATTGCCTTACGGTTTTCGCACAGCCCGTCAAAGCAGAACTCCAAATATAAAACATCGTCCTTAGCCAGCTTGCCGTTTTCAAAGCCGCCGAGTACCTTTTTTGAAATCTTACCGACAATTCCTATAGTCTCGCCGTTAACGATTATATCGGCGCCGGCGCCGTTTTCAAACATCCCGTGCTTAACGCTGTTTTTGATCACAACGGCAGCGTTGTATTCGTCAAAAATGGAACGAACCGCAGCCACCGCGTCATAAACGCCGTACTTTATATCCTTCGCGACACCGAAGCCTCTCGGATATTTTGTACCGGTAATCAGGGCGGCAAAGGTGTTCTTTTCCCTGTAGTCGTCGTATCTGTCCTCGTGTCCTTTTTCCCTATGGAAGGTTTTTCCTATCTCAAATATTTTTATATCGGTCTTGTTTACTGTGAGGTTGTTTATGGCGGTCTGGATAAGGTTGTACGCGTGAGTCGGTCTCATCAGCTCGTAATAATTTGAAAGAGGATTCTGGATGTGAATATCACCGTAATAAGGAGAATCCTCGGGTATATTCAGCACGCTCATGGCGTTGGCGGGAATAAAGCCATAGGTCAGAACCTCGATAAACCCGAAACCGGTCATAATATTTCTGAGTATATTTGAGTTTTTATTGACCGGATTCTCTATAGCGGGGGCGTAAAGCTTTATCGGCTGAGGCTGGATGTTGTGGTATCCGTAAATCCGCCCGACCTCCTCGATCAGATCGACATCGTACTCAATATCAAGCCTGAAAGAGGGTACAGTTACTTCCATAGTAATGCCGTCTATGACCTTGACATCGAAATAACAGCGTCTGAGCATATCGGCTATCTCATCGGGATAGAGATTTGTACCGAGCAAAGCGTTTGTTTTTTCGGTGGTGAGCGTGACGACCTGCGGCTTATAGTTTGCGTCCTTATAGCAGAACGCGTTTGTATTGACCTTTCCGCCGCAGATATCGGTTATCATTTTGGTTAAAAGTCTGGCTCCGATATAACTGAGCTCTGTGTCAACACCGCGCTCATAACGATACGACGCCATAGTGGATACATGAGTTTTTTTGGAGGTGGTGCGGATTATTATGTGGTCAAAGTTAGCGGACTCAATGATTATATTCTTTGTTTCGCGAGTGATCTCGGCGTTCGGACTGCCTATCATACCGGCGGCGCAGAGCGGCTTTTTTTCATCCGAGATAAGGAGAGCGCCGGCGGGGAAGAGCGTTTCACTTCCGTTAAGAGTGAGGAATTTGGTTTCGGATGCGGTGTTTTCAACTGTGATGGCGCCTTCTACCTTGTCGGTGTCGAACACGTGACTGGGCTGCCCGATCAGCAAAAGCACATAGTTGCTGATATCGACCACGGGATTTATGTGCGCTACCCCGAGCTTTGAGAGCACGTCGAGAATATATTCCGGTGTCTCGACGGTGTTGTCGATATCCGTGATCTCAACTCCGCAGTATCTGTGAACGTCGGGAGAGGATATTTTTATTTCATGCGAAAGCCTGTTGTCGGCGGAAAAGGAAAGAGCTATATCGGCGTCGAAGCTTTTAGGAGCCGGGAGCTTTTCGGAAATATAGTATTCTCTCAGAACTCCGGCTACTGACAGCATATCCGGGCGGTTAGCCTTTACTTCTATTTCGATAAGCTTGTCGTCTCCGGCGTCCTCAAGAGAGGCTAACTCGAAGCCCTGAGTGCTGAGCCAGTCAAGAAGCTTATCGTAGGAAACGTCGGTATCGCTGGCGGAAGCGAGCCAATTGAACGGAAATTTGAACATTTTATTATAACCGTGCCTTTCTTTCGGTATATGATTCCATTGTGTTCCCTTGGGAAATTATCAAAACTATTTACAGCTGTTCCCAGAGAGTCAGCTCGTTTTCAAAGAGCTTACGCATTTCGGCGATCTTAAAATACAGCATCGGAAGTCTGTTAAGGCCCCATCCGAAAGCAAAGCCGGCTGTTTCTCTTGAGTATCCGACGCCCTCAAATACGTTGGGATGAACCATGCCCGCTCCGGCGACGCGCATCCAGCCGGTACCCTTACAGGTACGGCAGCCCTTGCCTCCGCACATTATGCAGCTCATGTCCACCGCCGCGCTCGGCTCGGTGTACGGATAGTAGCAGGGAGAAAACCTTACTTTTAAGCTTTCTCCGAAGATACGTTTAACGCTTTCGGTCATAGCCCATTTGAGATTTGCGAGGTTTATGCCGTCTCCGACTACCAGTCCCTCGACCTGATAAAAGCAAGGCGTGTGCTGAGGATCGATCTCGTCTACACGGTATACCACGCCGGGAGAGATTATCATAAATGGCGGCTTATGCTCGAGCATGTAACGGACCTGAACGCAGGAGGTATGAGAACGCAGAAGAATGTTGGGATATTCAAGGTAAAAAGTGTCCTGCATATCGCGCGCCGGATGGTAATAAGGCATGTTGAGCATTTCATAATTGAATTTATCAAGCTCTATTTCCGGACCGTAAGCTATTGAAAAACCCATTTCTTTATACACATCCTCCATCATTTTGCCGACTCTGATCAGCGGATGTATCTTACCGCGTACAAAAGCGGGACTTGCGATACTCAGGTCAAGCTCAGTTTCGACGTCCGCTCCCTGCGCAAGCTTTTGACGGATTACCTCAAATCTGGCTTCAAACTCGTTTTTCAGATCGTTTATAAGCTGACCGGCCTCACGCTTATCCTCAGCGCCAAGGGCTTTCATCTCGGCAAAAAGCTCCTTTAGGGATTTTTTAAAGGAGGATTCCAGTATTTTCAGACCCTCTGAGGCTTTGACTTCGGAAAGCTTACTTCCGAGCTCCTCTTTTATCTGGGCGATATGGTTTTTCATTTCTTACCAATCCTTTCTGTAAATAAATGCAAAAAAATAAGCCCTGCCGGAAAAAGGGACGGTCATAACCGCGGTACCACCCAATTTCAAAGACAGAGTCTTTGCGCTTTTACCGCTTTAATGCAGCGGATACATCCTAATTAACGCGCGTCTCGACGCTTTTCAAAGGAACGCTCCGGCGCTGAAATTCGTTTATACGACCTCCTCGGAAAGGTCTCAGCCCGACCGCCTTTCCGTCTCTGACAGGATTCTGTCGTTAACTACTTACACGCCTTCATAGCGTTCCTAATTATATCATACAACTTAAGCTTTGTCAAGCGATTTCTGAAAATATTGCGAAAACCGTGAAAAATTGTTCATCAATTATTATTGAATAAAGCTTTATAGGATGATATAATCGATTTATCAGTATTTTATATATGGAGGAGCGGAAATGGAATACAGGGAATGCTGCGGCGAGAAACTGTCGGCGCTCGGCTTCGGGACGATGAGACTTCCTCTTTTGCCGGGAGGAGACAGCTCGAAAATCGACGCTCGGCAAGTCGACATGATGGTGGATTACGCAATTGAAAACGGTGTGAATTATTTTGACACTGCTTTTCCGTATCATGGCGGAATGTCGGAAAAGGTTATAGCCGCGTCGCTTAAAAGATATCCGCGGGACAGTTATTTTCTTGCGACAAAATATCCGGGGCATCAGATAAGCGAAAGCTACGATCCGGAAAAGATATTTGAGACTCAGCTGAAAAAATGCGACGCGGATTATTTCGATTTTTATCTTTTACATAATGTATATGAAAATTCTATCGGCGTGTACACCTCGCCGAAGTGGGGAATTATAGACTATTTCAAGGAACAGAAAAAGGCAGGAAGAATACGGCATCTCGGATTTTCCAGCCACGGAGGGACGGAGCTGCTGCGCACTTTTCTTGATATGTACGGAGATATAATAGAATTCTGTCAATTGCAGCTGAATTATCTTGACTGGACGCTTCAGGACGCGGAAACTAAATATCGGATCGTAACGGATAAAGGCATTCCGATATTTGTTATGGAGCCGTTGCGGGGAGGCAGGCTTGCCGCGCTTGACGAAAAATCGGAGACGGTACTGAAGACTCTTCGGCCGGATACAAGCATCGCGGCATGGGCGTTTCTGTGGCTGCTTAAGCTTCCGAATGTCCGCATGATACTCAGCGGCATGTCGGAGCTTGCTCAGATGATAGATAACGTAAATACTTTCACAAGAGAAAAGCCCCTGAGCGACAGAGAAAAGGCGGAGGTAGACAAAATTGCCTCCGGAATGCATGCGGGCATACCATGCACCTCCTGCAGATACTGCTGCGACGGATGTCCGAAAAAACTGGATATTCCGATGCTGATTTCGATCTGCAACGAGATAAGATTCGCGCCGGTGATGAATACCGCCATGCGGCTTGACGCGCTGGATAGTGATAAGCTTCCTTCCGCGTGTCTGCAGTGCGGAAAGTGCGCGAAGGTGTGTCCACAGGGTATAGATATACCGTCTCTGATGCGGGAGCTTGACGCAGCTGTAGCCAAAATACCCAAATGGGCGGATATATGCAGGCAAAGAGAGGAGGAAGCTAAAAGAAATTCTTTTTGACTTGTATGTTTCAGAAAATGTATACGAGCGTATAAGCTTCCGTGTGCAGAAAAAGTCAATTCGAAAGAAATAATACACATAAATTTTTCTCCCGCATTTTTTAAAAGGCGGTGGGGAAAGGGGCAAAGTCCCTTGCATCCTCTGAGGAGGACGAAATTTTCCCCGAAAAGAGCGTAGGAGGAGCATAAAACGTCTCGGTTGGGACGTCTTACGGTGGAGAATCGTCGCCGGCACAACGGGAACCGTTGTGCACGGGTTCCACGATTCGGCGCGCCGCGTAAGACTTCCGCGTTTGTGCATATTGCTTATGTGCTTACTGGTTTTCCGACAGGCATAAACCTTCTCGCCGCCATTTGGCGGCGAGAAGGCTTATGCTTTTTTATGATCGATTACCTGTAATCGCCGAGAAAATCCTTATTTATTTCAAACAGCTCGTCGCACATGCTTTTGATCTCGTCCAGTGAGCAGACGGCGGAGGAGAGCGGATCCATATACACCGCGTGATATATCATTTCCTTACTTTTTTTCATTGCCGCTTCCACGACAAGATTTTCAATTCTTGCCGTAGTATTCACAAGAATGGCAAGATGATCGGGCAAAGGTCCGGCTATGGTGGTTTTGAAGCCCATCCTGTCCGCAACAACAGGTACCTCGACGCAGGCGTCGGCAGGGAGATTCGGGATAGAGAAGTTGTTTATTACGTTTCCGTTGAATATAAACGGTTTCCCGTCGCCTATACGCGCATTGAAAATATCGGCGGCGTATTCCTTGCCCTTATTTTTGTCAAACGGCTTTCCGAGCCAATCGTCATACTGCTTTTGAGTATTCAGATTTCTGTCACGTCTCAGTTTCAGCGAAAAAGCGTGTTCGCCCGGATTCCAGCCGGTACCGGAGCTGCAGTATTTTTCTATCAGATCAGGTCTTTTTCTGAACCACTGGTTATATTCGGAATTGTGCCCGCTGGATTCGGTCACGTAATAGCCAAGCTTAAGAAACATTTCGTTGCGGACCTGTTCTTTATTGAAAATTTCCGGGTCGTCCATCAGCTTTCTGAGCTTAGGGTAAAGATCCTCGCCGTTATGCTCAAGGACAGTATAGAACGCCTGATGATTAACGCCCATACATTTATATGTAATCTCCTCGTACGGGAGTCCCAGCCATTCGGATAGCATTCCAACCGTACCCTGCACACTGTGACAAAGACCTGTGACCTCGATATCTGAGTATTTCTGCATTGCGCCGCAAAGCATGGACATAGGATTAGTGTAATTCAGAAATACCGCGTTTGGGCAGTATTTTTCTATATCTCTGCATATATCAAGCATTAGCGGGATATTTCTCAGCGCTCTGAAAATACCGGAAACGCTTCGTGTATCTCCGACGTTGATGTCAACGCCATATTTTTTGGGTACGATTATGTCATACTGCCAGATATCAATATCTCCGTTAAACACGGTGCAGAGAACACCGTCGGCGTTTTTAAGGGCTTCGCTTCTGTTTGCAGTGGTGGTTATGATACAGTCGGGGCAATCCATTTCCTTAATTATCTTTTTTACTGCTTTTTCAATGCCGCTGAGATTGACCGGGTTTATATCCATCAGAGCGAACTCGGATTTTTTAAAAGCGGGGAAGGTGAGCAGGTCGCGGATACAGCTTGTCGTAAACTGCAAACTGCCGGCGCCTATAAAAGCAAATTTTTTCATATAAAATCATTCCTTTCTTGCACGGTGTTAAATTATTATTCTTATTCTAACCGTTGTGTGCTTAAAAGTAAATAAATAAAAAAGTAAAATATATGGACAAAAATGCTGAGATGTGATAAAATAGAGAAAAACCAACGGGCGGTGTTTGGCATGATTTATGATGGAAACAAAAAGGATACTACTGATTTTATATCAGATAGATGCTTGCAGGTAAACAGCTGCGGCTTTCAGCATATGCCGGTTGACTGTACGGTCATACGCGAAAAAGGAAGGTATGACTATCATATTCTTTTTATTGACAGCGGTGAGCTTGAGGTTAAACGAGGAGATAAGACGCAAATTTTGAGAAGAGGAAATATTGTTGTTTATGAACCGGGAGAAAAACACTGTTATACCTCAAAAAACGGTGTGTCTTCATTATGGCTGCATTTCGGAGGGACTGCGGCGCGGGAATTTCTTAAAACATTCGGACTTGAGGGAGGTATTTATACGTCGAATTTCAGTATCAGCGTTTTTGAGACGTTTTCCAATCTAATAAGGCAGTTTAATCAGACTGAATTAAAAAAATTCGCAATAGGTACATTGCTTACTCTTTTAGCTCACATATCCGACACAGTAAACAACATACACATGGCTGAAAGTTCGGAAGCGGTCTCGGAAATTCTTACGTATATAAATATGCATTACAATAAAAAGCTTACTATCGACGAGCTGTCAAAAAAATCCGGATACTCAAAAAGCAGGTTTTCGCATCTCTTCTCGGATATCATGCATACTACCCCGCTTGCATATCAGAAAAATATCCGTCTGACAAACGCGTGCGAGCTTTTATCCGGAACGGGAATTTCGATAGGTGAGGTTGCCCGGAGCTGTGGGTTTAACGATCAGTTGTATTTTTGCCGTGTGTTTAAAAACAAATACGGTATATCTCCAAGCGAATATCGCGGAAAAATAAAGGCTCAGAAGATTTAAAAACGCAGGATGTTCATGTCCCGGAATAGACTTGAAAGGGAAATGTATTTTGATTTGAGCAGAGCGTGATAGTTAAGTTAGATCAAATCAGCGTTCATACGCCTTTACGTTTTTTCCGGAGGCATTTTTGAAGGAGCTTTAAGGGGGAGCTTTTTCAAAAAGTTCCCCCTTAAAGCATTATACCGTTACGACCTTTGTATTATCGGATTTTGATGAAAAATTAAGACATTTTGTCGTTATTACTCCGTTAACGTTGATTTCAAGATTATATTCACCGAAAAATCCTTTGAATTCCGTATTTCCGTTATCGTCAGTAGTCAGTGCCTCCTCGGTGTGCCAGATTTTCTGTGTCAAATCTTTTATTTTATAATATGCGGGTTTCGGGGTCATATCGAAGCGGATAAGACCGCCGTGATAATAGTTTTCTCCAAGCATCATATCGCCCTTTGAAGACATAATCTTTTGAGGATCGGACTCCGATACATGCGCGTATCCGTCAACCAAGTTCCAGTAGACGATCTGCTCAACGTTTGGATGTGAAAACCAAATCGAATACAGTTTTTCAATGATCTCTGCCTGTATTTCCTCGTTCTCGGTTTCCCACGAATACGCCGGTATCGTTACCTCGGTAATTTGCAGCGGCTTTCCGAAATTCGAATACAGATCCAGATGCGAATAAAGATTTACGGGGTCATAGGTTTTTCTTGTTTTTGCGTATTCTTCCTCTGATTTGTAGAACATGTGATATTGCATTCCGATAGCATCGATTCTCGCGCCTTTGAGCATATTTGCCTCTGTGTATGCGTAATACTTATCGGTAGCACGGCACTTATCGATCCAGCAAAGCTCGCTCCATTCGTTTATAACCAATTGATTGTTTGGAAAATATTTTTCAGCGGTTTTGAAGCACCATTCAATAAAGTCCGGTTGATCGTAAAACGCGGTCTTACCTTTATCCCATTCCATCTCGTTTGTTACCTCGATAGTGCGGATCTTATCTGCGTAGCGCTCTGAGATCTCGGAATACCTCCTCTCAAGCTCTGTTTTGATTTCTTTAACACTCGCTCCATATAACCATTTCGGGAAAAACGCATCGTATGCCAAGGCATGCTCACGCGGTTCGATCCCATACCGCTCACAGAAATCGATGCAAAGGTCTGGAGATGGGCGCCTGTAGATTTTAGGACTGTCACCGGCATAACGCGGCTTTCCTCTTTCGGGCTCTAAAGCGTCCCAATAAAACGGAAGCGTCGCCATATTAAATACATCGGAAAAATATTTTTTGTAGGTTTCGTTTTTTTCTTCGTTTTCAAATTCGTCAAGCATAAAGATATTTGCGCCGAACCTGAATTCGTGTGATTTTTGTGCGACTTTTATTTTGGCATTCGGAATCGGCTTTCCATTAATATCAATAACTTTTATACCGCAATTACCTTTTCGATAATTTTCAATACCGAAGGATATTTTTTTGTTTATGTAATCCTCTTGTTTTTCAAATAGTTCAAGAATCTTTTTTCTGTCTGACATGTTCTGTACCTCTTATAATCGTTTGGGATATTATATCACGGCGCTAAAAGATTTAATACCTACAAACCGATAATATAGGTTGACTTTTCGAAACATATTTGATATAATTGACAAAAACGAGGTAAATGATGTAAACGACATAACTTCGTGCAAGAAACAGGTTATTACACGTCTGAAATTTCTAACCGAAAATTTTTTGATTATTTTAGCTGCCCGAAGGCGGCATGGTGAATTTATGATTTTCGAAAATGAATTGCTTTCGCTTAACATTTTAGATGTTCTCAAATTAAATCAAAAAAATATCAATATGAGAAATACCAAACGAAACTTTGACGCATTGTCCTTTCGTTTGCGTACGGACGCCTGCCTTCAAACAGAAGAAAATGTATACCATTTAGAGAATAATTCGATCTGCTTCGTACCCGCCGGACTGGATTATAAGAGGTTCGCGACTGCGGATGAGCTGATAGTTGTGCACTTTAATGCAGCAAATTACGTAAACAAGGAGATCGAGCTTTTCAAACCTGAGGCTCCGGAGCGGTTTTCTGAGCTTTTTCGCTCTGTGCTGATGTGTTGGAACGCGAAAAAAACCGGATATAAATATCGCTGCACCGCCATGCTGTACGAAATTTTTGCAGAATGCTATGCGCAAAACGCAAAGTATCATACAAATAACTCAAGGATTAAAAACTCAATAACATATATATCTGAAAATTATAAAAAAAGTGACTTATCCATAAATGAGATAGCTAAACGATCTTTTATGAGTGAAGTATATTTCAGAAAAATTTTTAAGTCGGAGTTTGGAATTTCGCCAAAAAAATATATAGTAAAATTGCGGATACAAAACGCGATTGCGCTTATTACTACAGGATATTACTCGTTAAAGGAAGTCGCTTTTATGTCCGGGTATACTGATTATAAATATTTTTCAGTTGAATTTAAAAGGATAAAGGGAGTTTCCCCATCTGAATATTTATATAATTATCATAAATAGGATAAAATCGGATTTATTAGTCCGGTTGTCAAAATCCGGGTAGCTTGAGGCGGAAGTCCAAACAGACTCCGCCTTATTTTTATTGAGGTTGTTTATTTACTGAGTCGCATTGTATTTTGAATCGGCCTACAGTAATCGGGGAGGCAAACGCTGTGTTTAGAAAAACCATAATATACCGGATCTCAATCTCAGATTTTATATATTTTATTATTGGTTCTGTATTCCGATGGTGTTGAGCCCGTGTGAAGCCTGAATGTGCGGCAAAAATGGTAAGGATTTGAGAATCCGCAGCTTTCCGATATAGCCGACAGCTTCAGGGAGCCCTCGGATAAAAGTTGTTTTGCCTTTTGCAGTCTGAGGTCTATAATAAATTGTTTTGGAGACGTTTTGAAATGCTTTTTGAAAAGCTGTCTGAAATAAACCTCGCTTATATTGCATTCATTAGCTATGATTGAGTTTGTGAGATTTGGATCTGTATAATCGTTTTTTATAATTTGTACCGCGCGTCTTAACTCATACGGAATATTTCCGATGCAAAGCTTGTGCAGCATATCGTAAAATATACTGAATATTTTTGGTCTGCTGCCGTCAAAGCAGATCAAATTTTTCAATCTTTCATAATCGCTCAGCAGCTGCTGTCTTTCCTGAATATTGATAACGGTGATCGTATCGCACAGAAATTCCGTACAGTCAAAATTGATGACCGGGAAATGTCCCGTACTGTCGCCGCGGATAAAATAGCTTTGGTTTTTAGGCAAAATTATAGCGGTACTCGGATCGGAAACATATTCACGTCCTTCCTGAATATAGGTTATCTGACCGTCTATACACAATGAAAGACCGTAGTATTTTCTGTTCTGCATTTTCTCAAGACGACATTTTTCAGAAAAAACCGTAATGGCACCGGTTATCATGCTTATGACGACGTTTGACAGATTCATGATTATATCCTCCGCAGAGTTATTGCTTTGATTAATTTTTATTCTGGATTTTGTATCGAAAACATCAAAATCATATCGGTTTTTAGATTGATATTCTTCTTAAGGTACGGTATAATTCTGAAGGAAAAAGCATCCATCGCCTTTTTGGACTTCGGCGCAGGAAGACCTCGCCGACTTGTTAGGGGCAACTCACATAAAACGCTGATTTGGCGTAAGAAAGGAAATAACAATGAATTTTAACGGAAAAGCAGCTATCTCCACCGGAGCGGCATCGGGAATGGGACTTTTGTTTGCGCAGAATTTTGCTGATCTTGGAGGTAACATTGTAATGTGCGATGTCAATGAAGAGGTATTGACGGAAAAGGTTTTTGATATTAACCAAAAGGGCAGAGGGAAGGCGGTAGGGGTTGTCTGCGATGTGCGCGATTACGCTCAGGTTTGCGCCGCGCGCGACAAAACCGTGGAGGCATTTGGAAGGATCGATATAATGGCAAATTTTGCGGGAGGTACAGCGGTAAGAATGCAGAAAGTAAACAGGATGCTTTGTCCTGAATTTCCGGATGTACCGATCGGCGTATATGATTGGGGAATAGACGTGAATTTGAAGGGGCCATTTTATTTTGCTCATGCGGTACTGCGGCAGATGAGATTACAGAACAGTGGTCTTATTATCAATATCGGTTCGATTTCGGGAGCCGAGGGAGACGGATACGGGATCGAATATTCGACCTCAAAGGCGGGACTTATGTACGGGCTAACAAAATCCATCGCACAGTTTGGCTCAAAGTACGGTATAAGATGTGTTTGTATTTCGCCCGGTCCCGTGTTGACCCGGGCGGATATGGCAAAAATGAAAACTTTACTCGGCAGAGCCGCAGAACCGCAGGAGATCATTGATCTGTGCCTGTTTGTCGCCTCGGAAAAGGGGCGGTTTATAAACGGTGAAAACATTATGATAGACGGCGGCAGGAACGCGGCAGGAAGGAATTGCTGATTATGAAGGAGACATTTTTGGAGCATGGTAAGGCGCTTCTTACGGTTATGATCCAGGCGGACAATCCAGGCAGGATAAAGGAGCTTATCGATAGATCCGTTCCCGAGGGGGCGGAGGCCTTCGGAATGCAGTTTGAGCAGATGAAAAGCGAATACAGAACAAAAGAGGTATACCGTGACTTGTTTTCATATGCGGGCGATAAGCCGGTATATGCCACAAACTACCGAGGCGGACACAATATGGGCAAGACTGACGATACACTTGCTGAGGAGATGCTTGAGATAGCCGATTGCGGAGCGGCTTTGTGCGACATCATGGGAGATTATTTTGACCGGCAGCCGGATGAGCTCGCAGTTGATCAGACGGCAATAGAAAGGCAAAAGGCGCTGATAAAAAAACTCCATGACAAGGGCGCACAGGTTTTGATGTCTTCGCACGTGTTGAAGTTCATCCCTGCCGAAAGAGTTCTTGAAATCGCATGGGAGCATCAAAGACGCGGAGCGGATATATGCAAGATAGTAACCGGTGCCGAAAATATGGAGCAGCAGTTGGAAAATCTTAAAATTATAAATATGCTTAAAGAAAATTTGAAAATTCCGTTTTTGTTTCTTTGCGGAGGGGAGTGCGGTATTTTAAGAAGGATAGGCGGTGAGCTTGGCTGCTGTATGTATTTATGTGTTCATGAGTATGATGCTCTTGCTACACCGCAGCAGCCGCTTTTAAAAAAAATAAAAGCTATACGGGATAATATGGCTTAGGCGTAAACTAATGAATTTCAAGGGTAAAACCGTACTTATAACGGGAGCGGCATGTGGAACAGGTCGTGCCGCAGCGATCAAATTTGCGCAGGGGGGTGCAAATCTTGCACTTGTGGATTTAGATATGAATAAGCTTCAGGACGTGAAAAAGGAAGCGGAAACATATACAATAAACGCTGATATTCGTCAGCGACGAGAAAAGAGTGTATGAAGTTGTTAAAGAAGCGGAAAATGCATTTGGCAAAATAGATATACTTATAAATAATGCGGCAATTTGGAGATGCTGGGCGCCGTTTGTACTGATGAGTGGAGAAGGTTTATCGATATCAATATTATGGGAGTTGTATTTTTTACAAAAGCTGTGTTGCCCAAAATGCTTGAAAACGGTTACGGAAAAATCGTAAATGTATCATCTGTTGCAGGTGTATACGGCAATGCAAACATGGTGCATTATTCGGCGACAAAGGGCGCGCTTATCGCAATGACTAAAGCACTTGCGAAGGAGGTTGCGGACAAAGGAGTATTAATTAACTGTGTATCGCCCGGCAGCGTTAGTCCGAGTGAAAACAGAGATATGAATTAGCGTGAAAGATCAATCTGATCGCAACAAAATGCAGATAGTTTCACGCCCAAATTTTCTAAAAAGCTAAACGCTTTTTGCTTCGCAAAGCGAAGCCCGAAAATTTTTCATGCCTATTTTGTGCT
>CALYAD010000049.1 GCA_944393415.1 uncultured Clostridia bacterium
TCTGAAGTTTATTTTATACAACTCCCCCCCTCGGGATTCTCGAGGAGGGTTGTACCTATTTTGTACCTAAACATAAAAACATGGAAAAAAGTTGTGTTTTAGCGTTGTTTTTACGCATATTTTAGAATAAATTTGGTGTGAATTAATCTCAGCTCAGTTCCGGCAGTGTTGACAAGCTTGTCTATCGTAAGCGCGCATCCCATACCCGCCTTTACCATCAAAGCGGCGTTGCTGACCAGATTATAAGTAGCAACGATATTCAATTTTGAAAAATCAAACCCCAGCCAGCCCGAAAGCTCGTTTGAGTACAGGGTCTGCCTTGAGCAAAGCAGCGGGACCTTAACGATATCGTTCGGTCCTATGGTTGTCAGATTCGCCAAAACGCAATCTTTTCTCATTAAAAGTCCCCAAGTGTCGGAGACAGGCAGCTTAAGATAATCATATTTCTCGAGATTGGTGTTTCCGACGAACAGACCGAAATCGATCAGTCCGTTATCCAACCGCTCCGAGACATCTTCGTCGTTTCCGCTGTACAGGTGGAAGCGTATGTCAGGATATAGTTCGCTTAATCGTTTCATTTTATCTATAATAATGCTCATACCCTCAGTTTCTCCGCAGCCTATTGAGATATCCCCGGTAACGGTTTCAGCCGTACCCTTAAAAGCACCTTCGGTTTTATCTGCAAGATCAACGATTTCCTGCGCGCGGCGGTAAAGGAACATTCCGTCATCGGTAAGGGTGGTTTTTCGCTTTCCGCGCACTAACAGCTTTTTACCGAGCTCGTCCTCCAGCTCCATCAGCTGCTTTGAAAGAGTAGGCTGTGTGACGTGCAGACGTTCGGCTGCCGCCGTAATATTCTGTTCTCTCGCTACTTCGATAAAATATCGTAAAACTCTCAGTTCCATATATAATACTCCCAAAATTACTTTATTACTATTATAAAACTTTTTATTATGCCTGTCAACTATGATCAGCGATAGAAAATAAGTATTTGCAATTATAGAAAAAAGATGTTATAATCTGACTAAAGGAGGCAGGAGATGACGGGTGAGGAAAAAGCGTACTTAAGCAATCTATTGGACGCGGGCTGCACGCAGAGGATGGCAGAGCAATGTCTTTTTTTACTGAAAGAAGGGAAGAAAAGTGAAGCGTTACGGCTTCTTGCCGCGCACAGAAGCGACCTGCTCAAAAGGCTGCACGCAAGCCAAAAACAGCTTGATTGCTTGGACTATTTTATCTACAAAAACAGATAAAATAATTTTTATTACATCAGGGTTAAGACTGGTTAACGCCCCAAAAATTTTCATGTTTATTATGGAAGTTACGGACGAAAATTTTTTAAATGAGTCTCAGAGCACGAAATAGAAGACAGCGTGAAAGTAATATTACATCCTGACAGAATACGGAAGGTTTCACGCTCGGATTTTAACGAAAATTATTCATAAAATGGAGGATTAATCATGATAGCTTTTAATTTTTATAACCCCACAAGGATCATTTTCGGAAGCGGAAAGCTTAATGAGCTTTCGGAACAGGCGCTGCCCGGAAAAAAAGCGATGTTGCTTATTTCGGGCGGTAAATCGACAAAACTGAACGGTTCTCTTGATAAGGTAAAGGCGCAGCTTGACAAGGCCGGTGTTAACTATGCGGTATTTGATAAAATAATGGAAAACCCGATTAAAGAAGTCGTCATGGAGGGCGCGGCGTTCGCGCGCGAAAACGGATGCGACTTTATTCTCGCGCTCGGCGGCGGTGCGGTGCTTGATTCCTCGAAAGCGATCGCTGCAATGGCAACTAACGACGGCGATTTATGGGACTATGTAAACGGCGGCACGGGCAAGAGCAAGCCGCTTGCAAATAAAGGACTGCCCATTGTAACCGTTCCCACTTCGTCGGGCACGGGCTCGGAGATAAACTGCTGGGGCGTTATCTCCAACCTTGAAACGAAGGAAAAAATCGGGTTCGGAGCAGAATGCCTCGTGCCCGTACTCTCCATCGTCGATCCCGAACTTATGAAGACGGTACCACCCAAGTACACGGCATATCAGGGCTTTGACGCGCTCTTCCACAACACCGAAGTTATGATGTCGAATGGCGTAAACGTATTCAGCGAGGCAATAGCGCTCTCCGCAATCGAAAATATCGCTAAGTATCTGCCGCGTGCCGTCAAAGACGGAAACGACATTGAAGCGCGCGAACACGTCGCCTACGCTTCCACCGTAGCGGGTATCACCATGCAGCTTACTTCCACCACGGCGCAGCATTCTATGGAGCACGCGATGAGCGCCTACCACCACAATCTGCCGCACGGCGCGGGGCTTATTATGATTTCCGTCGAATTTGCCCGCTACTTCATTGAAAAGCACGCCTGCGACGGGCAGTTCATCAAAATGGCGCGAGCAATGGGTATGGTTGACGCCGACAAGCCCGAAGATTTCCTCACTGCCCTCATTGCATTGCAGAATGCGTGCGGCGTGGACGATCTGAAAATGAGCGACTACGGCATTCAAAAAGACGAGTGCATGACGCTCGCTGTCAACGCGCGCGAGACGATGGGCGGTTTGTTCCTTGCCAACCCCTGTGAAATGACTGATAAGGACTGCGCTGGTATTTTTGAAAGGTCTTTCCGTTAAATATTTTGAGGACGATGCTCGATAAAAAACAAAAAACCCGGTTGTCGGTTTGTCGAAAAGGAAAAGATAAAGAGCTATGAAAAATGTTATTTCACTTCTTTTGATTGTATGTGTTTGCCTTTTCAGCGGATGCGCAGATACGCCGCAAAAGGAAGGAGATTCGCTGCCGGTGCAGAACCTGCCTTCAGTAAGCGAAGAGCAAACGGGCAGTGTAGACGAAGGAGGTGAGGAGGTGTATCTGATAATTAACGGAAATGCGCTTAAGGTAACGCTTGCCGAAAATTCTTCCGTTTCGGCTCTTATGGAGCTTCTGAGGGAAAACGACATATCTTATACGGCAAACGATTACGGAGGTTTTGAAAAGGTGGGGAGTCTAGGCTTTTCACTTCCGCGAAATGATATGCGTATAACGGCGGAGCCGGGAGACGTTATACTGTATCAGGGCGATCAGATCGTTTTGCTTTACGGCAGCAATAGCTGGTCGTACACAAGGCTCGGGAAGATCGAGGGATATTCTCGGCAGGAGCTTCGGGAGCTGCTGTGCGCGGGCGAAGGGAGCGTAAAGGTGACGCTCAGTCTGAACCATGAAAATTAAATCGGCTTCAGATCTGAGAGTATGGGTTAAATCTAAGAGAAATATTCCGGGCTGTTTCCGTCGTATGAAGGAATATACAGCAAAAATTGCATGTTTTATCGGAGGATTCCTGCCCAAAAGTTTCAAAATACGCCGAAGCGAATGATATACGTACATTTTTGTTTTGATAAGAAAAAACATCCTCTTTTGTCTACACAGACAAGAGAGGATGTTTTTTGGAGCTGCTAACCGGATTTGAACCGGTGACCTCTTCCTTACCAAGGAAGTGCTCTACCTACTGAGCCATAGCAGCATCGCCGCTGTTATTATTTAGGCACGATTGATATTATACCAGAAAAAACGTGTTTTGTCAAGAGTTTTTTCTGAAAAAATATCCCGCACAGATAAAATATGTCCGATGATTCAGTCAATTGAAGCTTACTGAGGTCACCACAGCGGTAAACTGCGCGTTTTGGGTTGAAATGACAACTGTCATCCCGGAAGAAATAAAGTCGGTACCGTCAATATAACAACCGTTATCCGAGAGGGCGGTCGCGGAAATTACTCCGGTAACGAAAGAGTCGGTGGTGCTTTCGACAGTCCTGTAAGTTCCGTCGTCGTTTTCAAGGTAGATCAAGGCGGGGGAAGATGATATTGACTGAAGAGTTCCGAGAGGCACATCATGATCCACCCATGTCAGAGCGCTTCCGCCGTTTAGAAGAGACACAACATCGTTCGGAACACTGTCGGATACGAAGGTTATGGTGCATTCGGAGCGCTGAGCGTTGTCTCGGAACAAGCGTATGATGTTTGAGCGGAATATTATTCCGAGTATAATAAGAACTACGCCTATAATAATCAGCA
Source organism: uncultured Clostridia bacterium (assembly GCA_944393415.1). Taxonomy (GTDB): domain Bacteria; phylum Bacillota; class Clostridia; order Oscillospirales; family CAG-272; genus SIG673. Next base: position 4,072 of record CALYAD010000049.1, read on the forward strand.
CGTCAATCGCGTTGAAATGTTTTTTCTCACCGTAGGTATTGTTATTCATTTAAACTATAACCGTTCCTTTCTTACGCCAAATAAGGGCTTCTTTGCAGATATTTGACGGCGCCGGAGCCGCAAAAAGCCGGAGTACGAAGACAGAATTCAAGCCCGTCATTTTGATATCCGGGTGATATTACCCTATGCTTTCAATAGATACGCATTTTCCGCTCAGTGAAATATTCGCCGAATGATATGATATCTCACGACCAACGGCAATACGGTAGTTGTCGATTTTATATGAGTTCTCATCAGCCCAGACAGAGGCTTCGACAGTGATTGAAATATCTGTTTTTCCCTCAATCGGGGTTAAAACGAGGTTGCCGTTTTCATCATAACCTTTAAGACTTGATTGGGTTACGGTCACCGCCGTTACTGTTCCGAGCAGCTGATTTGAAACGTCATCGTAAATTTGATCTCCGGTTTTTATGTTCAGACTCACCGCTTCCGGAATGTTTTCGGAAGTAATGACATATCTTATCTGTACATCGCCGCCGGATATGATATTGGGGTTTGAGCGGATCACCGTGACGACTGCCACTGCGACCGCGCCTAAGATCAATATGATCAGCAGGAAATCCAGAGCGTTAAGACGGCGAGGCTTTTCGCCGGGATTTATTGTCGACATTTTTAATACCGAACCTTTCCGTAGATTATATCCGTTTGAATAATTTTTATAACGAGCGATCGAAAAGCGTTTCAGAGGAGTAGAGGCTGCGCTGCCCTTCGTTGTTGCTTCGGCGGGCGCCTACGGTTATTGCGGCGAGCAGCCAGAAGATGAGGATCGCACGGGGATTATACCAGATGTATTCGCCGATGCCCCAGATGAAGTTAACAAGTACACCGGACATCCCGGCATAACAGATCACTCTGCCGTACGCCGATTTGTCTGAGCAGCTCCGTCCGAATGAAAAGGAGCTTTGAAGGATCGAGAGAAAGATCATTATAAATATTACGATACCGACTACGCCGAGGGAAAGCGCTATCTGCAGCAAAAGACTTCCGGTATGGGGAAGGTGATCGGTGTTGCCGACGAAGTATGAGGGATACAGGTATTCGAACGAGTCGCTTCCGCCGATTCCGGTGAATCCGTAATCGGATATCATGCGTATAACCGCGTTCCAGATATCAACGCGTGATCCCTCGCTGCTGAGCGCGTCGAAAAAATGTTCGACGCTGTATATACGGAAAATGGGGAGAAACGGAACTATCGCTGTAGCGAGTACGAGGAACACGGCGGACTTGCCGTTATAAAGGATCATAAATATTATAAGCGAGATAACGGCGGCGATGAGCGCGGTGACCGTAAGGTGGGTAAACAGATAAATCATTGCCGATATTGTGACCAGAAGCAGACCGAATCGGTTTGTTTTATTTTTGCATGTCAGGAAAACGCATATAAGCACAAACAAAAAGGAAAGCAGGATCTGGCAAAGCATAGCTGAGGAATTAAGGGCGTTACCGGTTGTACCCGGGGCGTCTGTTACGCTGTTCATGTCTATTGTCAGCTCTGTAAGATTTTCAAGCAGAGCGGTAATCAGAGCATATACGGAGAGTACGGACATAACAGTGATAAGCGCTTTTATAGCCCGATCAAACCAGATCGAACTGTGCATAACGGATACTGCTATAAAATATACGGCGGTAAACATAACCGGGATCAGTATATCGCCGCTGTTGCCGAAGGAGATAAGCTCGCTGAGAAAGATCATTATCATAAACAGCGCTACGGGGAAGTCCATGAATTCGAAATAAAATGTTCTTTTACCGGAAAGCGCCTTGAAAATGTAGGAAACTGTAAGGATTATTATGGAGGAGGCAATAAGCGTCAAGGGAGCGAAGGGCGCCATAAGAATGATGGAAATAACGCCAGCCTCCGGACTTTTTATTACTACAAAAGAATAAATGGTGAACAATATTATAAACAGTATGGTGTGCGGAGGGAAAAACAGAGTCAGAATACCGAGAAGTGTTCCGAGAATACACGCTCCGCTTCCGGGAAGCTCGATACAGTCTTCGTTCCCTGAGGTGCGTTTTATTCCGAGCAGACGGGAAAAAAGCGTGTTAAGTATCCTGCTTTCATACAATGCGTGTGAAACAGAACCCTCGGGAATGAGCAGAAAAAAGCCTACTATTATTATTGCTACGCCTGCTATGGGAGTATAAATGCTATAGTAGAATCCGGAAAACAAATTGCTTATAAAATAGTGGATAAAAAGTGTCACGCTGCCGAAAGACAGCAATATAAGAGCGTATACTCTTGAGCGCACCTTTAGCAGTGAGGTGAGAAATACCGATACCGCCTTAGGAATCAAGGCGTCAGTTGCCGCTCGCTGTATTTTCTTTTTCAAAGCGGAAAAGAACGAGAGGCTTCTTTTTCCGGTAAATATTCCGTATAATATTGAACTTCTGCACAGCGCTGCGGTTTTTTCATAGGAAGTGAATATCAGGGCTGTGAAGCTGTTTCTGAGTATCCTCGCAAGCTCTCCGCCGATAAAAATAATAAATGCTATTATAACGCTTTCGCGGCAAAGCGAATCGAAGCTTTTTTTATTGCGTGTAGGCTTTTTATTGATCTGAGGTTCCGCCGCATCGTCGGAAATATCCAGCTCCTGAAGCGCTACGGATTGTTCGGGAGGTATTTCGGATTCCAGTGTTTCGGTTCCGGCATCATCTTCTTCGGTTTTTGGGTCGGATGCAGGCTCGCCCGGGAAAAAAGATATCTGATTCGGATCATTTCTTTTGTCATTATTTTCACCGTCCATTGGATCTTACCTCCTATCGCCGTTTTACAGTAATAGTATTATATCACTGAGGACTTGTATTGTCAAGTAAATTTATGTAAATTGCGATTTCCGGGAACAGAGAAAAGAACTTAACTTGATAAAAATAAAAAGCGGGGTGTTATTTGAAGCAATCTCAGGAACCGGTTTAAAAAATGTTATATTGTAACAAAAAAACGATAAAATAATGTACATAAGTAACAAAAAATATATTATTTTTATAAAAGCACTTGAAAAAAAACAAGTTGTATGTTAATATAAGACTATCTTATAATCTTATAATAAGGAGATGAAGCTCTTTAATGGACGAACCCCCTCGAAATACCTTTATCCGTGAGGCGATCCGTTTTTCATCAAGGCGTGCCGGTATATTTTGGCACGGCTACTGTGGTAAAGCTATGTCACGGATGGAAATAAAAATGATATTATATCTGTTGCGCCCGATACATTCACCGTATGCTAACAGATTTTTCTGACAGCATAACGAAAGCTGATAATTTTTATATCAAGGGAGAATATGTAATGCATACATCAGGCGGTATACAGATAATTATAATGGCGGTGCTTTTGGTTTTTTCGGCGTATTTTTCCGCAACCGAAACCGCGTTTTCATCGCTTAACAAAACAAGAATAAAAACACTTGCGGAAAAAGGCAACAAAAAGGCGAAGCTTGTGCTAAAATTGTCGGATAATTACGACAGACTTTTATCAACCGTACTTATAGGCAATAATATAGTCAATATTGCGCTTTCCTCAATATGCACGCTTTTTTTCATAAATCTTTTTGTTTCTTATCAGAACGGTCAGAATATAGGTACGGCGGTAGCGACGGCTGTGTCAACTGTTGTGGTGCTGATGTTCGGAGAGATCACGCCAAAGAGCATGGCGAAGGAAGCTCCGGAGAAATTTGCTATGATGTCAGCGCCGCTTATACGCATACTCATGATAATTTTAAAACCGCTGAGCCTCTTTTTCGGGGTCATAAAGCTTGCGATGTCAAAGATTTTCAAGTCCAAGGACGATCGGAAAATGACACAGGATGAACTGCTTACCCTTGTGGACGAGGTCGAGCAGGAGGGCGGAATAGATAAGCAGGAAAGCGAGCTTTTACGCTCGGCAATAGAATTCACTGACAGGGAAGCTTCGGATATACTTACTCCGAGAACGGGCGTGGAGGCCGTTTCCGATACTCTCAGTAACGAAGAAATAGAAAAAGTATTTGTTGAAAGCGGATATTCAAGAATACCTGTTTACAGTGGAAGTATTGACAGTATAATCGGTATAATACATCAAAAGGATTTTTATAATTATATCAAGGGCACCGACAAGTCGATAACGTCTATAATGAAAAAACCGGTTTTCATACCTCTTTCGATGAAGATAAGCGATATACTTAAGCTGCTTCAGAAGACAAAATCTCATATAGCGGTAGTGGTGGACGAATATGGCGGTACAATGGGTATCGTTACTATGGAGGATATTCTCGAGGAGCTTGTGGGAGAGATTTGGGATGAGCATGACGAGGTGGTTGAGGACCTTGTCAGAATAGACGACAATACTTATAAAGCGCTCTGCTCAATGGATCTTGAGAAAATGTTCAAGAAGTTTGAGCTTGAAGACGATGAAACCGACGCGGCTACAGTTGGCGGATGGGTACTGGAAAAATTTGAGCGATTTCCCAAGAAGGACGATTACTTTGATTTCGCAAACATAACCGTGACTGTTATCGACGCTGATGATCAGCGTGTAAATGAAATAATGATTTCGGTACATCCTAAGGAAGAGCAAGAGCCGGAGAAAGAGGATCAGTAAATATTTTCAAGCCCCTTTGCGGGTGCGTCCGATGACACTGTTTTAACGATTTATGATCCAATGTAGTTATAAAATAAATATCCCCCGTTTTTACGGGGGATATTTATTTTAAATAATCGTTAATTTTACTTCAGGGGTAAAAAAACATTGACAATATTTCAAAAAAAATATATAATAATAAGTGTGTGTATCCAAAAAAATATAAATATTGGAAGAGGGAGAGCGGAATGGGGAAGAAAAATATACTCAGGATCGTCAGCGCCGGCGCGGTATGGATCGCGGTGCTTCTCTGGATGCTCTTTATATATTCAATGAGCGCGGAAACCTCAGAGCAGTCCGGACAGACAAGCGGCGAGGTGGTTGACAAAATAGCCGATATAATTGTTCCGGGATATGATGAGCTTCCTGAGGAGGAAAAAGAGTCGGTTAAAGACAAATTGTCGCTTCCCGTTCGCAAGCTGGCGCATTTTACTGAATACGCCGTTCTTGGAGCGCTTTTGGCGTTGGCGGTTACTCTCACCGGACGGCATACGGTAATCACGACTAAAAAAATAATTATTGCGTTCGGAATAGGCTGTATTTATGCCTTTTCGGATGAGTTACATCAGTCTTTTGTACCCGGGAGGGGACCGTCCGTGACGGATGTCCTAATCGACTGCTCGGGAGTTATATGCGGGACGCTTTCCGTAATAGTCATAATTTATATTATAAAACGGGTAATTATCCGTAAAGCAGAGAAAAATAAAACGGCTGACAAGGAATGCCAGTCATTTTAAGTTTTTTCGTTTTTTAAGAATCGGTTAACGGATTGCCGCTTTGCTGAGATTTAATTGTATTTCCGTGAAAGATATTTATATACCATTCCGGAAGTATCGGATCCTCGTCCAGAACAACACCGTTATGGTGAACGGCTATCTGACGGAATCGGACGGTATTGTCATAAAAATATATTTCGTCACAGCACGGAAGAATACGAAGCAGATTTGCGGGCATGGCGCGGAATCTTGTGGCGATTGCGCGATCTTCTATGCCGTGACCTCCGTTCTCGACCCGTTTGCGGACACGTTCTATCGCGGTATCAAGAGAATCAATGCCCACAAAGTACATTACGGTCTGGAAGCCGTGTAAACGCGCCTTTTCGAGCTGACGGTTTACGCTTTTTCCGGTAAGAGTGGACTCAAAATGAAAGCTTGTACCGTTTTCTATGCATTCGTCTATCAATGCCTTGGCGATACGCGCTGCCTTTAAATGGAGAAATCTGTCCTGCCAGGAACCCAGCTCCTTTACTATATCGTCTACGTTTATATGCTTTCCAAGCTTTTCGGTATGGCTGAGTACTTCATAAAGAGACGACTTTCCGGCTCCGTTAACGCCGCCGAATACGCTGACCGTAGGTTTGTTTATCATACAAGACGCTCTCCGACTATTTTCTCCTGTTGTGTCTGAAGCTTGAGGTTAAGGAGCTTTCTGTAAAACGCCCGTTCGTCGGAATCGTTTGTCTGAAGCATGGCGTTTTCAAGCTCGCGGATGGTCGCGTTTCGGAAAACGTCGTAAATATCACGAACGTTTATGTTTTCTATTATAATTTCTGGTAGTTTTCTTTTCACGGTAAATATTCTCCGTATCTATGTAATCTGCCCCGCAATGACCGGGGCGACGGTGTTTTCGACATGCCGACAGACATGTTATTTGGATTTTTTTCTTCGGCTTCTCTTTGCTATTCCGCAGACTGCGCACATTCCCGCAAGCACCGCGGCGCATATCAGTATATCGAGAGGGCTGACAGTAAAATCACCCTTCATATGAACCGAAAAACAAGGGGAAGAGTTTTTTTTGCATTTTATTTCTGTTTTGTAATCATAGTGCTTTGTAATTTCAAGATTTTTGCAGACTGACGCCGCGTTTTTAATCATATTGCTCATTTTATGACCATTCCTTTCTTACGCCGGAAACGCTGATCTCTTCATTTTAATCAGACAACTTGGAATTTGTTTCCGGACAAGGTCTATTATAAATATTTTTTTAAGCAATTATCGGGTTATGAAATTATAGTTCTGACAATGCAATATATATTATAGCTTATTTTAAACTAAATTACAAGTCTTTTTTGAAAAAAAGAGAACTAATTGTATAATCTTGTTTTTGGGGTCACATTTTAAATTATACATTTTAATTTTATGATGACAAATATGTAAAATATTACAAGAAAAATAAAACAGATGCGGCAGAGCGTAAGGAAAAGAGGGTCTGAATATTGAACGGAGCTAAGAAGTTGAAAGAAAATATTAAGATCACCGTTGATACCCCGGTCTCAATGCTGCCCGGATGCGGCAGGATAAGGGCTGAGAGGCTGAGTGTACTCGGTATAAAAAACGTAATACAGCTGCTTAGGCATTTTCCGCGGGGTTATCAGAACAGAGGAGACGTAAAGAGTATAACCGAGACTCCGCTCGGTGAAAACGCTTCGTTCGTACTGACTGTCACAACAGCGGCGGTTGCGGTGAGGCTTCGAGGTGGCAAAACTCTGATAAAATGCAAGGCCTTTGACGGAAGCAAAAGCTGTACAATTGTGTTTTTCAACAGAACTTATATGAGGGATGTACTGAAAACAGACTGTACATATCGTTTTTGGGGCAAGCTGCTGATGGGTAAAAACGGGTATGAGCTGTATCCGGTGTCCGTCGAGCCGGTAACGGAGAGAAAGGAGCTTAGGAACTATATCCCGGTTTATCCTCTTACGGCGGGGATAACCCAAACGATCTTGTCGTCGATGATATCATATGTTCTGTCCGTACTTTCCGAAGAGGACATTCAGGATATACTTCCGGAAAAGGTCAGGGAAAATCTCGGCGTATGCGGAATGCTGGAGGCTTTCAGGTGTTTGCATATGCCTGATAGCGTTGATATGATAGAACGCGGGCGGAGCCGTTTTATAGCCGAGGAGCTGTTTGTTTTCGCCTGCTCCGTATCAATGACAAGAGTAGGGCGCAGAACGCTTGAGGGTATAAAGCTTGATGCGGGAAAAAGCAGGCTTTATGATTTTACCGAAGCACTGCCGTTTACTTTGACCCACGCGCAGGCAAAGGTAATATCGGAAATACGCCGGGATATGATAAACGGTTCATCCCCAATGGCAAGACTTGTGTCGGGAGATGTGGGAAGCGGTAAGACGGTGTGCGCTCAGGCGGCGGCGTTTATCGCTGTAAGAAACGGCTTCCAGTGCGCGATGATGGTACCAACTGAAATACTCGCAAGACAGCACTACAGGGATTTTTGCGGGCTATTCGGCAGGCTGGGGATAGAATGCGGATTTCTCAGCGGATCACTGAGCGTCTCTGAAAGAAGGACCGTATACCAGGGACTTAAGGACGGAAGCCTGAGTTTTGTCGTGGGTACGCACGCGCTCCTGTCCGAAGGGGTAACTTTTTCGAATCTCGGATTGGTAATTACGGATGAGCAGCACCGTTTCGGGGTCATGCAGAGGGCGACTCTTGCGCAAAAAGGCAGGCGGGAGCCCCACGTGCTTGTTATGAGCGCGACGCCTATACCGAGAACACTCGCTCTTATAATGTACGGGGATCTCGATATATCCGTTATAGACGAGCTTCCTCCCGGCAGAAAACAGGTTGACACTCTGGTAATAAACGAGTCCCACAGAAAGCGCATGTACGGTTTTATAGCTGAGCAGGTACGTTCCGGCAAACAGATATATATAGTTTGTCCGGCTATAGAGACACAGGAGGCGGAGGAAAAGGAGGACGATTTTCTTTATTTCGGCTTTGAAAAAAATCCGGAGAAGCTTCCGAAGCTGAAAAGCGCGGTAGAATATGAAAATATGATAAGAACGGAAATATTTCCTGAATTCAAAACTGCGTTTCTGCACGGAAGGATGAACGGAAGGGAAAAGGACGGGGTGATGCGGGCATTCTGCGCCGGCGATATCGATATATTGGTATCGACGACTGTTATAGAGGTCGGGGTAAACGTTCCGAACGCGACTGTTATGGTAGTGGAAAACGCGGAGCGCTTCGGGCTTTCACAGCTTCATCAGCTCAGGGGAAGAGTAGGACGCGGCGCTGATAAGTCGTACTGCATTCTTGTTTCCGATGCGAAGGGGGAAAATGCGCGTAAACGGCTGGAGATAATGAGGACGGTATCCGACGGATATAAAATAGCGCAGTACGATCTCGAGATGCGTGGGCCGGGGGATTTTATCGCCACGTCTTCGGGTAGCGCCCGTCAGCACGGAGAGCTGAAATTTAGGATTGCGGGATTATGTACGGACACGCTTATGCTAAGTAAGGCATTTGAGACGGCGGAGCAGATCGTTACTGACGACCCGAGACTTGAGAATCCTGAAAACAGTGCTTTGAGAAAAGCGATCGGCGAATATGAGGCGCTGTCTGTCGCTTCACTTAATTAAAAGTTATTCGATTGGGAAAATTTCTCTCAGGGGTCAAACCGAGATCAGCTTTACATTATATGGGAGCTTTATCCGCTTTGGGCGTCATAAGGTAATAAACTAATATTTTTTTATGAAAGGATATCAAAGATTATGGAACTTGAGGTTGGTAAAAAAGCGCCGGATTTTACATTGCCGGACAAGGACGGGAAAATGGTTTCGCTTTCGGATTTCGCGGGAAAGAAAGTGATACTCTATTTTTATCCGAAGGACAATACTTCGGGGTGTACGAGGCAGGCGTGCGCGTTTGCCGGTAAAAACCGGGTGCTGGAGGACTGCAACGCAATTGTTGTAGGTATCAGCAAGGACAGCTCGGAATCCCATGCCAGATTCGCTTCGAAATACGGATTACCGTTTATTTTGCTCTCAGATCCGGAGCTTGAGGCAATAAATAGATACGGTGTGTGGCAGGAAAAAAAGCTTTATGGGAAAACCTCGTTTGGTGTTGTGCGCACGACATTTATAATTGACGAAAACGGATTTATTGAAAAGATAATGAAAAAGGTAAAGCCGGATACGAACGCTGACGAGGTGGCGGAGTATCTGGTTAAAAACCGGAAATGAATGTATTTTCTGCCGCATGGGATATTTTACGCTATGACTATTGATTTGGGAGCTTTTTTATGATATAATACTGTTAAAAGCTCGGGACAGAGGAATATTCAAAAAATTAATAATATATTATAACAAGCGCCGATATGAGAGGACTATGAATATGAAAAAGCTAACCAAAATACCCGAAACGCTTACTTACAACGGCTCTGAGTTTGAAGCTCATGTCACAAAGACTATAGGCGATAAGGAGCTAATTAACCATTTGAGAAAAAAAGCCGACGAGTTTCTCACCAAAAAAAGTCCGGCGGTAACGGACCGCCGAATAAAAGCGGAAAGCGGGGACGCGCACGACTATTCCTCGCTCGGCCCTTACTGGTGGCCTAATCCTGACACGGAAAACGGGCTTCCGTACATAAGACGCGACGGTGAAGTAAACCCGGATACAAAAGACAATATTACTTTTGCGTCATTGTTCAGCTCTGTGGAAACGCTTACGTTGGCTGCTTATTGCTTTGACGACGACAGATACGCCGAAAAGGCGGTAAAGAACATTTCCGTTTGGTATCTCGACAGAGAGACAAAAATGAATCCGCATCTTAAGTATGGTCAGGCGATTCCGGGAATCTGCAGCGGCAGAGGTATAGGGCTGATAGACTGCTCGCATTCGTATAAGCTGTTTGATTCGGTTGCCCTGCTTGACGCGATGGGTGCGATACCTGCTGATATTCTGTCAGGACTCAGAGAATGGTACGGAAGCTTTCTTGATTGGATGCTGACGAGCGAAACGGGCGTGGACGAGGACAGACAGCATAATAATCACGGCTCATGGTATGACGTTCAGGTGGCTTCAACGGCGCTTTTTCTCGGAAGAAAAATACTTGCCGAGCGTCAGCTTTCTCTTGCGTACGAGCGCAGGGTGCTTAAGCACATCGCTCCCGACGGTAAGCAGCCGCACGAGCTTGCGAGAACCAATGCGTTAGGCTATTCTATCATGAATCTGAACGCTTTGATGCTGATCGCTGATCTTGCTGAAAAAGCGGGCTGCAAAATCGATATGTGGACGGAAAGAAGGGCGGACGGCAGTATTGCGCTGAGAGCCGCGCTCGATTATCTCACGCGGTTTACGAAGAGTCTTGACGGATTTGGTTACTCACAGCTTAACGGAAAACCCAACCCGGATGCCACGGCGCTGCTTATGACAATGGCGGCGCGGCATTATCCGGAAGCGGATTACCAAAAGAAAGCCGAAGAATTATATAAACCGGATATGCTGTGGAGACTTTTGCCTCTTTGAGACCTGTTCGTTTATTTCTTACCCCAAAAACTTGAATATGCCTGTTTGACCATTAATAACTTACGTCAGGTCTGGTTGAGCAGAGAGCTTCGAAATTATTTTTATGATTTGATCAAATTGAATAAGATAATCAGCGAACGCGTATATATTTTTTGAATAAGAACAAAACGCCATTGTTTTTGATTTGCCGGACGCAGGCGCATATTACGCGTCCGGCGGAAAGGTACGGTATAATTTATGAGTATGACCGCTGTGGCTTATAACTGCCCTAATTGCGGAGCGGAGCTTTATTTTAACGCCGATAAACAGCGGATGTGCTGTGAATTTTGTCTCTCCGAGTTTACAGACGATGAATTAAACGGGAACGGCGCGCGCGAAAGAGCGGAGAAAGCCGCTCATGACAGCGAGGAGTACTGTGAGCATATGAAAGAATACGTATGTCCCAACTGCGGAGCGGAATTTGCGTCCGACGAAAACACGGCGGCCGGAATATGCGCGTATTGTCACAGTCCGGTAATGCTTAAGGGCAGACTTTCCGGTCAGATGAAGCCGGATAAAATCATACCGTTTAAATACGGTAAGGAAGAGGCTCAGAAAAAATTTTTCGAATTTATTCGGAAGAGGTGGTTTCTTCCGAAAGCTTTCAAAAGCAAGGAAAACGCCGACAATATAACGGGTATATATTTTCCGTTTTGGGTAACTGACGCGGACGCAGACGCGAGGTATGACGCGGAGGGCACGAGAATAAGGGTCTGGAGGACGGGAAACACGGAATACACCGAAACCTCCCGCTTTCTGATAGAACGCGAGGGAAGCATACATTTTGAGGATATAGTCTCATCCGCTATTTCGGAGGGGGATAAGGAGATGCTTGAGGGAATTCTTCCGTATCCGAGCAGCTCTCTCGAGAATTTTTCCATGCCATATCTTTCGGGCTTTACCGCAAAAAAGAGGGATATAGCGAGGGAACAGCTGACCGACGAGGTCAGAGGAAGAATGAACGGATATTCCGAAACGCTCCTAAGAAATACCGCCGGCGGGTATAACACTTTAAGTAAAAAAGCGCTCAGGCTGAATATAAAAAACAGCCACTGGGATTATACGCTTATGCCGATCTGGATGCTGAAATACAACACCCCGAAAAAGACCTATACATACGCAATGAACGGTTATACCGGAAAGATATACGGTGAGCTTCCGTTATCGGTAAGGAAGCTGATTTATGTCTGCTCGGGGATTTTTGCCGGAGTCGCGGCGGCTGTGGCGCTGATAGGAGGCTTTCTTCTGTGAAAAAAAATCTTGTCTGCCTTACGGTTTTAATTATAATATTTACCCTGTATGCGCCGGTATCGGCAAAAGGTCAGGACCGGGTAGTTTATGACCGCGCGTCGGTTTTTACCGCGCAGGAAGTCTCCGAGATAGAAAACGCAGCAAAAGAAGCGTTCGCGAAGCTTGACACGAAAGTTTATATCGTTACGGACGACAGTCGTTATGTATCATATTACGGTGAGGATTTTATAGATGAATATAATATAACCGGAAACGCTATAGTGCTGGTTATTACCGATAACGCAAACCGTAATTACGATCTGTATACGTACGGCAAATGCGCCGGACGCATCTCGGATAATGAAGTAGACAGTATACTTGACGATAGCTCTGTTTACAATGAGATAAAGGCCGGACGTTATAAGAACGGCGCTATAGGGTTTATAACGCTCAGCGCCGAGGCTTACAGACCGAATTACGGCGCGATCGCTTTATGGTCTGTTTTACTTGGACTGGCGGCGGCAGGGATAACCGCATGGTGTGTGGTATCATCCTATAAAAAGAAGCTCAGGAGCGAGGTCTATCCTCTCAGTCATTACGCTAAAATGGATCTGATCCTGAAAAATGACAGACTGATAGGTACTTTTGTTACAAAGAGACGAATACAAACCTCATCAGGACACGGAGGAAGGAGCAGAGGCAGAAGCGGCGGAGGCGGAGGCCGAGGACATCGCGGAGGAAGGTAGGATAAGCAACGTTTTTATACCCCACATATTTTTAAGAAAAGTTTTTGGGAAGTTTCAGAAGGGGCTGTCGCAAAAGCATTATAAGATGCGAGAGCGGCAGCTCTCTCATTCCTGTTTGCACAGGGAGCGGCATTCAAAACAAAAAAAGCCTCTGTTGGAGGCAATATTAAGGACGACAAAAGAGC
>CALYAD010000050.1 GCA_944393415.1 uncultured Clostridia bacterium
CGCTCCGCTGAAGTCCGGTGAAGTCGGAGACGGAGATGTAATATCTTGCTTACTCAAATCCAATTACTTATCCCCTCCGGAAAAGTTTTTGAGGGTCTCAGGGAACTTTTTTCAAAAAGTTCCCTGAATTAATAAACGTCGGTTAAGGTTACCCACTGTCGTCAGCGCCTCATAGCTAATGGTGGAAAGCGCGCGGGCAAAGCTTTCAACGCTTTGCTCACTGTCAAAAAACACCACGCGGTCGAAAACACGGACCTTGTCGCCGTTCTCAAAAATCGGGGTAACATCGAACATACATCTGTCCATACACGGCGTTCCCGCCATACTCACACGGTAACCGTTTATAACGGCGCACGGGGTGTTTTTGAGGCATCTCAGTATCCCGTTAGCGTATCCTCCGGCAACTGTTGCGATAATCCTATCGGATCCGCAGCGAAAGGCGGTTCCGTATCCTATATATTCCCCCTTTTTTACGGTATGTACGCTTGTTACCGCACTGTAAAAGGACATGACCGGAGTCAGCCCGATATCCGCGGCAAGCGTTCCGGGAAGCACTCCGTAAAGCGCAAGCCCTATCCGGCACAGACCGCGGCGTCCGGCGGGCAGCCTGAAAAATGCGGGGGAGGCGGCGGTATGCCGCGTAAGCCTTCGGCCAAAGACTCGCTCAAGCGCGTCCGCCGTCGTATTGAAAAGCCTGAGCTGCTCTTCCGTTTCGGAAATGTCCGGACTGTCGGCGCGCGGGAAGTGGGTATATACCCCTGAAACGTGGTATCTCAGCTCTCCTATGGCGTCAAGAATCATCTTGGGGTCACATTCAAATCCGGAACGGTGCATGCCGGTGTCAAGCTTTAAGTGAAGCTCGGGACGGCAGGAGCTTTCAAGCAGTCTCCTTGACTGCTCCGCGCTGTGAAGGGTCAGAATAAGGGAATTTTCTTCAGCCAACCTGAAAGCCTCGTAATCCGTCGCCCCGAGTATTATAATTTCTCCGCGAGGCGCGTACGGTTTTATATTTACCGCCTCGCGCATGTCAGAGACCGCAAAACGTCTCATACCGGCTTTATACAGAGCTTCGACGCACTCCGTGCCGCCGTGCCCGTATGCGTTGCATTTCACGACGCAGTAAAATTCCCCGGCAAGCCCGTTAAGTATACGGGCGTTTTGAAGCAGCGCCGGAATGTCCGTAACGGCGTATGGCAGTATTTCCATATTTTTCACTGCTCGCCTTCAGGGGTGTTAAAGTTAATTTCGTTTATTTTCAGCTTGACCTCCGCGCCCAGAATCACACCCTCCGCGCTCTCGGGGGTTCCGTCGGAACGGAACAGATAGCTGATACCGTTCGCGCTGACACGTGTCATCGTACCGCTTTCCGAGCTTTCGCCGGTAATTGAGCTTATCTGGTCGCTTGTGGAGGCAAGTATCTCTTTAATAATATTCGGCACGCGCGCCAGATCAGGCGTAAGGCTGACCGTTACGTCCTCAAAGGATAGACTGCACTCTTCTCCCACACAGGTAAAAACGTAACCTTTCAGCGTCTCCGGAGCTTCAAAAGTAAGTGAAAGCCCGTCGTCATCCTTTTCGCATATCAACACGGAGCTTACACCGTTGCACTCAAGCTCGAATCTCGCGTCAAAATTCTCTCTGAAACGAACGAATGGGTCTCCCTCAAGGGGCTTTTGGCACGCGCTGAGCAGCAGCGCAGCCGTCAAAATAAAAAACAGAATAAAGCGATTCCTTTTCATACACTCTCCGTTCCGCCGCTTTTATGCGTCCTCTCTTTGCCTGCGGCAAAATATTAAGGCGCGGGAAACAATGGATTTTCCGCGTGTCTCCCGCTTCTGTCTTAAATATTTATGAGAGGCGAGCAAAAAATATGCCGCTTTAGGTGTGTAAGCAGGTCTTTATCCTGTTTTTATGTAAATTTCACTCAGATATATTTGTCATAACTGTCTGAGGATAGTAATGCTTGATCATTTTCAGGCTTTTTTTTGTCGCCTCAAAAAACAGAAGACATGGCTTCTCCTGCTCGTCACGGAAGATCGCAAAGTAGACATTCGGCGCGTTCATTGTGGAGACCGCCTTATAAATCTGCCTGAAGCTCCCGTTTTCGGCATCTGAGTTATATGCCGGGGTGTACGGCGCGCACGCCTCAAGCTTAGTCAGATTGAGCGTAACCCAATCACGGCGGAAGCGATCGCCGTATATTTTAGAGACCGTCATCTCACCCGAGGATATGGAATACTCGTAAGCCTCGGATCCATAAGCCAGGGTTATGGGTCCGAGCTTAAGCCCGAGCCAGACAAAAAGAGGAATAAGAAAAATCGAAAACCTCAGAAATATAAGTCCATCAAGAGAGCTCAGCGCCATGCAGGCGATAACTATGATCAACGGAATAATTATCCACGCCGCGAAGATTCCCGCTCTTTTAAAACGGTAGAGCCCTTCCTTTTTACGTTCTACAACGTGTTCGCATAAGAAATCCATAGCAGTTCCTTTCTTGCTCAAAAATGCAAAAAGACAAAGCGAAACGCCGGCTGCTTTGCCGATCGCATTTTTCATAAAGTTCTTTATACTTATTATAACCTATGCTTTGCAATATGTCAAGCCGGGATTTCCAAGTTTTTTTAGATTATAGTTGAAATTTTAACAAAAGCTGTGTATAATGTATAATTAAGCTGCAGGCACTTGCTCCGTCACTCGGGCGCGGCTAAATTTCAGCTAAAGAACAGTGTTCTGCCACACGGCACCGAATCCCCGAATAGGCGGGATTCCCGAACAAGTCACATTATCAATATCGGGATCCGACGTATGCTCGGTCTGATGGGAAAGGCGTTTACTTAAATGAAATATAAATATCTGGATATATATACCGACGGAGCGTGCAGCGGGAATCCCGGACCGGGAGGCTACGGCGCCATACTTGTTTACAAGGGAATAGAAAAAATAATCTCCGGCGGGGAAGCGCATACCACGAACAACCGCATGGAGCTGACGGCGGTAATCAAAGCGCTTGAAGCGCTGCGGGAGCCTTGTGAGATAACCGTCACTACCGACTCCAAATACGTTTGCGACGGTATCACAAAGGGCTGGGCAAAAAGCTGGCGGAAAAACGGGTGGCGCAAGGGAGACGGAAAGCCTGCGCTCAACCCCGAGCTTTGGGAGCGTCTGCTCGAGCTGCTTGACGGGCATAAGGTTAAATTCGTATGGGTCAAGGGGCACGCGGGTCATCCTTATAATGAGCGGTGCGACCGCCTGGCAGTCGATAAAATAAAAAGCTTTAAATAATACGCCGCCGCACGGCATGTCAAATTCCGGAAGCTGCTGAAATACAGTCCGTTTCCTCTGCAGTCATACGGCGCGGACGCAATGCGCCGCACGGATACGTAAAGGAACAGCACAGTAAAAAATAAAAACAGATTTTCAAGCCGTGAAACCACGCCGGTCTTATTGTACTTTGCCGTCAAAAGCGCGGCGCCGATTTAAACTTAAAACACTGATCAGGCGTGAGAAAGGAACAGTCAAATATATGAAAATACTTGTGGGGCTCAGCGGGGGACTTGACAGCAGCTATACGCTCAACGTACTGAAAAACGAGGGACATGAGCTTGAAGGCGCTGTCCTCGTCATGCATGACAATACGGACACGGAAGGCGCGGAACGCGCCGCCTCGGAAGCCGGTATAAAACTTAACAAAATAGATTGCAGGGAAGCCTTCGAGCGGGAGGTAGCACAAAATTTCACGCGGGAATACGCGCGCGGCCGGACTCCTAATCCCTGTACTGTTTGTAACCGCACGGTTAAATTCGAAACACTGAGAGCTTTCGCCTCGGAAAACGGCTTTGACCGTATCGCCACCGGACATTACGCGGGTGTCGGTGAATCAAACGGTCGTTTTTTTATAAAGACCGCTATGGACAGGCGTAAGGACCAGAGCTATATGCTTTGGAAGCTGACTCAAAGTCAGCTCTCTGTTTTGACGCTTCCGCTATACGGTCTGAAAAAAGAAGATGTGCGCGAAGCGGCGCGTTCCGGGGGAATATCCGCCGCGGACAAAAAAGAGAGCCAGGACATTTGCTTCATCCCAGACGGCGACTACGCGGCGTTTATCGAGAGCCGCGGCGTTATCCCCGTACCCGGAGATATCATCGACGGTGAGGGGAAAATAATAGGCAGGCATCGGGGAATAATATATTATACCGTAGGGCAGCGCAGGGGACTCGGCGTGGCGGCCGGGGAACGCATGTTCGTATCCTCCATCGACCCGGAAAAGAACACTGTTACTCTGCTGCCGGGAGGCGGGGGAAAATGCGCGGAGGCGCGCATTACCGACCTGAATTACCAAAAATTATCGCCCTGTCCCGCCGGTACAAGCCTGAGACTGTTCGTAAAGATAAGATATTCCTCCCCTCTTATGCCCTGCACGCTCCGTATTTCAGACAAAGACGGCGCAAAAGTAAGGTTTGACGAAGAGGTCAGATCGGTAACGCCCGGTCAGAGCGCGGTCTTTTACGACAATGACGGAGATATCGCGCTCGGAGGGAGCTTCGCCTGAAGATCGAGTGCGTCAGAATCCAAAACGCCCATAAAAGTCCATAAAGGCAAAAAACGAGCTCAAAGAAAGCAAGCGCTGAATCCTGTTGCTTCACACATGCCTTATCGGTACCGATTTGCCAAGGGCATAACGCGCAAAACGCTGATTCGTTTCAAGAAAGGAAGGGTCACATAAATGAAAGCATTTGAGTTTTTCAAAGAAATATCCGAGATCCCGCGTCCCTCCGGAGAAGAGGAAAAGATCGCCGATTACCTATGTGAATTCGCGCGCGCCCGAGGACTTTTTTGCCTGCGGGATAAATTCAACAACGTTTTTATCCGCCGCAAGGCGTCCGCGGGATGTGAAAACTTACCTTCGGTCATGCTTCAGTCCCACACCGATATGGTTTGTGAAAGTGAGCCGGGGACAGCTCATGATTTCACTAAGGATAAGCTTAAGCTGAATATCGAAGACGGCAGAGTCCGCGCCGAGGGTACCACGCTCGGCGCGGACGACGGCGCCGGCGTAGCTGTGATGCTTGACATTCTGGATGATAAAACTTTAACCGCGGGTGAGATCGAGTGCCTGTTCACCTCCTCTGAGGAAACAGGTATGGAGGGGGCTTTCGGCTTCGATTATTCGGTCGTGCGTTCCGAGAGGATAATAAATCTCGACAGCGAGGAGGAGCTTTGCGCCTGTGTAGGGTGCGCCGGGGGAAGACGGATAAACGCTTTTGTCCCGGTCGAGCGGATACGCTCAGAGGGAAGGCAGTACAGTCTCCGAATTACCGGGCTGACCGGCGGTCACAGCGGAACCGACATTCATCTCGGACGGCAGAGCGCGATAAAAATAATGGGATATTTGCTTGACAGGCTTTATTCTCTGTATCCTTTCAATATTGTTTCCTTTACCGGGGGCGGCAGAGACAACGTCATACCGTTTTCCGCTGAGGCGGCGCTCGTATTTTACGATGACTGCGATGTCGGAAATGCCCGCGCCGAGCTCTCCGCATACGCTGAAGCGCTCAAAGAAATACTGTGCGAGGACGACAAACGCAATTTTTCCGTTTCGCTGCGAAGATGTGAAAGCGAAAAGACGGAAATGCTGACGCTGAAAAGCACATCCGCGGTCATTTCGGCAGTTATGCTGTCGCCGCAGGGCGTCACCGCCCGCACGGCGGACGGCGGTATTATACTCGCATCCTCTAACCTCGGCTCTCTCTCGCTCGACAGCTCTCTGAAGCTCGGTTATCTTTTACGCTCCGACAGTGAGCTGCGCGCCGAGCAGACCGCGCGCGTTATAGAAAGAATGGCGCACGCTCTCGGCGGCATATCCGAGACCGAAAGCTCTTACCCCGGCTGGAGCTTCAGACAGGGAGGGACGCTCAGGCAAGCGTACTCGAGGGCGTGCGGGGAGGTATTCGGACGCAAGCCCTCGTTTACGGTCATACACGCCGGACTTGAGTGCGGAGTCATCTCCGCGCGCCTGCGGGAGAGAGGCATGCAGCCTGATATCATTTCCATAGGACCCGACGTCTCTGACGTCCACACCCCGAAGGAAAGCATGGATATCCTCTCGCTTGAACGTATGGGAGAGATAGTCAGGAAAATACTTGCTTCCATTTGACCCCTAAGAAAGGAATACGCAAAAATGTCCGATGTTTTTTCTAAATTTGCTCCGTTCATACAGGAATATATATATAAACACGGCTGGACCGAGCTGAAAGCAATACAGACCGAGGCGGCGAGAATAATATTCGAGACCGACAGCAACCTTCTCCTCACCACCCCCACTGCCTCGGGAAAGACCGAGGCGGCTTTTTTCCCGATCCTCTCCGAGCTTTACTTAAACCCGTCGGAGAGCTTCGGGGTCATATACATCGCTCCTCTGAAAAGCCTGATAAACGACCAGTTTTCAAGAATGGACGAGCTTCTCGAGGAAAGCGGCATACCCGTCTGCCACTGGCACGGCGACGTTGCCGTATCACATAAGAACCGCGCCCTTAAGACTCCGCGCGGTATTCTTCAGATCACCCCCGAATCGCTCGAAAGCATGCTTATAAACCGTTCAAACGATATCGTCCGGCTGTTTTCGGGGCTCCGCTTCGCCGTTATCGACGAGCTCCACACTCTCACCGGCAGCGACCGCGGAAACCAGATAATCTGTCAGCTCTCGAGAATATCACGTCTTATCGGCTCCTCTCCCCGCCGCGTCGGGCTTTCCGCAACCGTCGGAGACGTTCGGTCAGCCTGCGAGTGGCTGTCAGCCGGAAGCGGAAGGGAGACAATCTGCCCGGAGGTTCCGCGTCAAAAGCTCCTTTGGAGGCTCGGAGCGGAGCATTTTTACATCGGAAGCGACGGCATAGCAAATTCCGCTCCCTCAGCGCCTGCCGAATATTTTACCCCGGAACCGGAAACCGGCGAAAAAACTCCGCCACCCCAAAATACCTCCAAAGACGCTGAAACAAAAAACAAACCCGTTAAAGAGCTGCGGCTTGACCCGGGCTACGAATATATTTACGACTGCGTAAAGGGCAAAAAATGCCTTGTTTTTTCAAATTCGCGCGAAGAAACGGAATATATAACCGCGACACTGCGTCAGATCGCGTCAAAGCGTGGCGAACCGGATATATTTTCAATACATCACGGCAATCTCTCCGCCGCCATACGAGAGGAAGCGGAGCTTGATTTAAAGAACGACGATATCATAAACACAACCTGCGCCACGGTCACGCTTGAGCTCGGAATAGACATCGGTAAACTCGAGCGGGTAATACAGGTAGAAGCGCCCAACTCAGTATCCTCGCTGCTTCAGCGCATAGGACGCTCCGGAAGGCGCGGCTCTCCTCCGGAAATGATGATCGTTTACCGTGAGGAAAGACCGCTTCCCGATACTCCCCTGCCACAGCTTATACCGTGGCAGCTTCTGCAGGGGACCGCGATAATTCAGCTTTACGCCGAGGAAAGATTCATTGAACCCCCGATAAGGAAAAAGATGCCTCTCTCTCTTATGTTTCACCAGACTCTGAGTATTCTTCTTGCGTCCGGAGAGCTTACCCCGGCTCAGCTTGCGGGAAGGGTCATGGGACTGCCACCGTTTTCCGGGGTGGACCGTGAGACATACCGCTCACTGCTTGTTTCTATGATAAATAACGATTTTATCGAACGCACCGACGAGGGCGGGCTTATTGTCGGGCTCTCCGGTGAGCGCCTTACCTCCGGCTTCAAATTTTATGCGGTCTTCAAGGATTCGGAGGATTACACGGTCCGCTCAGGATCAGACGAAATAGGCACTATCACCTCACCGCCGCCCGCGGGAGACAGATTCGCGCTTGCGGGCAGAGTGTGGGAGGTCGAGGAGGTTGATATAAAAGGGAAGCTTGTTTTCGTAAGGCCTGTGGAGGGGAAAATGGAGATCTCCTGGCCGGGCGATTTCGGAGAAATACACACTAAGATCCTCAAGCGTATGCTAAAGGTTTTGTGTGAGGATACCGTTTATCCATATCTTAAACCAAACGCGCGAAAACGGCTTGAAGAGGCCCGCGCTATAGCCCGCCGCACCGGAGTAACCGAAAAGCCCATCGTTCATCTCGGCGGCTACACATACGCTCTTTTCCCTTGGCTTGGCACCCGCTCCTTCCGTACCGTAAGAAAACTGCTTTCCTCCCTAAAGGAGCGCTTTGCCCTGAGCGCGATAGATTACGAACGCTGCTATTATATAACCTTCAGAATGGAAAAAGGCACCCCGGAGCAGCTTTGGGACACCATTCTCTCTTCGCTCAGATCCGAGAGCTTTGATCTGTACGCGCTTTCCTGCGCTTCCATAGACACACCTGTGTTTGATAAATTCGATGAGTATATACCCGCAGAGCTGCTTCGCCGCGCATATGCCTGCGACAGACTTGAAAACCCATGCTCGGTGAAATAAATAATTCAGGGGCTGTCGCAATAAGAGCCCCCAAAGAGCAAAAAAGCGGTTGTTCTTTACCGAAAGGTATTGAACAACCGCTTGCTTTGTTGTATAATTGAATTACCAAAAACAACATACAAGAAAGCAAGGAT
>CALYAD010000051.1 GCA_944393415.1 uncultured Clostridia bacterium
TCCTTGCTTTCTTGTATGTTGTTTTTGGTAATTCAATTATACAACAAAGCAAGCGGTTGTTCAATACCTTTCGGTAAAGAACAACCGCTTTTTTGCTCTTTGGAGGGCTCTTATTGCGACAGCCCCTTAAAATCCTCTTCAAAAGCTTCTCCGTAAAAAGTGTATGTCCGATTTTATCGGGCGGAGAGAAATCGTCTGAGAGCTTATTTGATCAAACTTAACTTTCACGCTATCCCGCTTACTCAAATCAATTTTTAAAGAAAAGTTTTTGGGAAGTTTCAGAAACCCTTATTTCAAAAACGGTTTCTGAAGTAAAGCCGGCTTTATTTATCAGGATACGTCATTTTATAGTGCAAAAAAAATCTTGAACAGTCAATTTGCTGTTTTTCGGAAAATTTTAACGCACCGCTTTCAAGGTCGTGAAGCGTGGCGAGACTTATATGCAGCACCGAGCAGAGAAGCAGACGGCTTATACCGTAACGCTCAATAAGCGAGGTAAGCTCTGACTGATCAATCGGAGGATACATCGTATCATATGTGATCTTTTCTTTTTTCATATTATTTATAACGCGTGGTCGTTATTTATAACGCGTGGTCGCGCAATACGTCCTCCCCGTCTGTTATTCTGAGAGAGGTCCATTTTTCATCAGGAGCGCTCCAGAAAGGGTCTTTTTCCGGCAGTCCGAGTGGAAGAAAAACAGCGCAGCAGAGATAAAGGCTGCCGGTACAAATGTAATCTTCGGCAAGCGAAGGCTGATTACCGTATATACCGTGCAGAAGCCAGCCGTTTTCATCAAATATACTCCGTTCGGTAACACGTTTAATGACCTCGGTAAGACCGCAGCGTACAGATGCGGGAGAGAGTGAGGAAAAATGCTCCAGCATTGCCTGGGAAAGCAGCTGAAATGCGCCGAAGCGGTAAGTTATTGAACGTCCTGTATAAGGATATGTTCCGTCACGGTTTATCAGTCTCTCAAGTATTTCAGCGCCTCTTGCCGCACGACTGAGCACAATGGGCTTGATCTCATCAAATTCATCTATAATACCATCAAACTCGTTTATGATATCGATAAGCATAGGTACTATCACAAAACTGTTGTAATAGTCAATATGAAGCTCCGCGCCGTCTCCGTAAACGCCGTCTCCCTTATACCACTGCATGAACTGACGTACTCCGTACACAACACGCAGTCTGTCGCTCTGACCGCCGAGCCTGTGTATACCTGCCTCCACCATACAGGAAAAAAGGATCCAGTTGCAGTTATGTGGAATTATACGGCGGCTTATTTCAAGGGCGGAGATGACCTGATCCTTTAGGGAGCGGGAAAGCGATAGGGCAAATCTTCCGGATCTCAGGATGCCGTGGGCCAGGAACGCGGCGTCTACAAGAGGCTGAGAGCCGCCTCGTTGACCGAAATTCATGTAATCCGGAGAACCGGGTGCGGTAGCGTTGTCAAGACAAGCCGTAAGTATGTCGCGGTATTTTTTAACGCAAATATCCTCCTCATCGGAGCGTATAAAGGTGTCGAGCAGCGGAGCGAAGCCGCAAAAGGAGCGACCGAATGCCTCCAGCGTACCGAACGGCGTCCGATCGCTTTTACCGTAAAACCTATTGGGGAGATTGTCTTTCAGCGTCCCCCTTGAGAGATTTATAAATACCGGGTCAGTTATTTTCAGCATTGTATCAAGCCAGAACCTGCGAGTAATGTTCATTTACGTTACCTGTCCTTTCTTAAAGCTTAGACAAAACAAAATAAACTAAAACAAAATTGTGCCGAGTCGGGAAAACAATTATTAAAAACAGGTTATTTGACAGTTTCGAATTTGAATACGGCGGTGCATTGATAATCCCTGTCGGGCCCGAAAATACAGCAGGGAAAATCGGGGCGGTTAGGGGAGTCGGGATAAAATCCGGTCTCAAGACAGATCGCGCCGTGTTTTCTGGACGGCACGCCTCCTTTAAATAAATTGCCTCCCATAAAGTTTCCGGAATATACCTGAAGACCGGGAGCGTCTGTGTACAGCGTCAGCTGTCTGCCGCTGCTTCTGTCGGTAAGTACGGCTGCCTCGGTGAGTTTCAGACCGTGGTTGAAGTCAAGCTTTTTTTCAGAGGATATGATAAAGGTATGGTCGTATCCGCCTCCGACTGTCTTAAGCTGTTCGTCGTCTTTATCAATATCAAGCCCGATGGCTTTTCCTTTGCGGAAATCGAAGGCGGTACCCGTCACGTCCATGGGAGCGGTTGGGATAAGCTCGTCGTCGACCGCTACTATTTTATCAGCGTTGACCTTCAGAATCTGATCAAGCACGTTCTGTGTGTCGTAGCCGGCGAGGTTGAAGTAAGCGTGGTTAGTCATTGCGATGGGAGTTTCCTTGTCAGCCTTTGCAAAATAACGTATGGCAAGCTCCCCGTCGGAGGTCAGACGATAAACCACTTTTACATCGAGCTTTCCCGGGAAGCCCTCCTCGCCGTCCTCTGATATGCAGGTCAGCGTCAGTCTGTCGGCTCCGCAGGAGCATTTTCCCGCTTCGACATTCCATAGCTTCTTGTCAAAGCCGAAATTTCCGCCGTGAAGCGCGTTTTTTCCCTTTTCGTTTTTCGGGATGTGATACTCTTTTCCGTTCAGCGTAAAAGTGCCGTTTTTTATTCGATTTGCATATCTTCCTATTATAGCGCCGCTGTAGCCGTCGTTTGAAAGGTATTCCTCCGGAGTGTCGTATCCGCAAACGATATCTTTTAGTTTTCCGTTTCTGTCCGGCATCATTACGGAATTGATTATTCCGCCGAGATCGAGAACCGTTACAGAAACTCCGCATTCAGCGGTAAGCGTATAGGCTGTGACTGGCTGTCCGTTTTTCAGAGTCCCGAAAGTTTTGGATGTGATTGACATAATTGATTTCCTTTCAGCTTGCGTATTTAATAATGGGCTAAGCCCCGTTATTCAACGTTTTCGGCGGGGGCTTGTATATCCCGCTGAAAAAATTAAGCGGCGCCTGCCTCTTCAGAGGCGGGATACATCTTGATTCAGTTATATTCTTACTTATGTTAATCCCCCATGCTGCCCAAGGCAGCACAAAATAGACATGAAAAATTTTCGGGCTTCGCTTTGCGAAGCAAAAAGCGTTTAGCTTTTCAGAAAATTTGGGCGTGAAATCACCTGCATTTTGATGCGATGTAATTTAGTTTTCACGCTATTTACCTGATTTAAGGAATCTTTCTACCGCTTCGCGCAGTTCCGCCGCTTTTTCTTCAGGTGAGGTCGGGTTGCAGTGTGCCCAGATACCGGTTTCCGAGGACGCCATGAACTGCTGTTTGTCGGCGGAGCGCATAGGAGGATAGAATTCTATATGGAAATGATAGTAATCATAAAGTCCGGGGTACTCGGCTTCGGAGTTGACGGGAGCGTTATGCATACACATCATATACGGGAACATGAACCCAAATAGCTCGTCGTAGCATCCGGTGACGACCTTTATTATATCGGCAAGGGAAGCCCGCTCGGATGAGTTAAGCTCGGAAATGTCGCATTTATGTTCTTTGGCTGAGATATAAACGCCGTACGCGTAATCGGCGAAAAAGGGGACATAAGCTAAAAAATGAGCGTTTTCATATATTACGCGCTCTCCAAACGCGGTTTCCTCTTCATTCATTGCGCAGAAAAGGCATTTCCCGTGAGTTTCCTTGTACTTACGCGCGCTCTCAAGCTCAAGCTCGATTTTTTTGGGCATAACAGAGAAGCCGTACATCTGACCGTGAGGGTGCGGCATAGTAGTGCCGACCATGGCGCCGCGGTTTTCAAACGGGTATACATATTTTATTTTTTTATCGCTCTTCATCGCGTTGAATCGAGCTATCCATAGATCCACGAGCTTTGTTATATGTTCTCTTGAAAGCAGACAAAGCGAGGCGTTATGCTCAGGTGAATACAGTATGACCTCGCATTTACCGTGAGACGGCGCGACCTTGTAAAGAGAGGAGCCTTTATCGGTATAGGGCTGCTCCGGGGCGGGAGGGGTTTGAGAAAGCGCCGGAAAATCGTTATCGTACGCGTACACGTCGTATTCCGGTACTTTACCGTATTTAGGGCAGAAGGGGCAGTAATCCTTCGGCATCTGAGGTCTGTTCTGACGGTTTGAGGCTACCATTGTCCAGTCGTCAATCATCGGGTTCCATCTGAGTTCAGCCATTTTGCATATGTTCCTTTCGGTTATCTGTATTTATATTAAAATTGTATCATATATTCCATTGCAATTCAAGTGGGTTTTAAAAAATTTTATAACTAAATTAAGATGTACCACGTCTCTTAGGTGGCGGGCGGCGCTTAATTTTTTCAGTGGGGATAAAATCCCCCACTTAAGACGTTGAATGACGGGGCTTAGCCACTTATAAAAGAACCCTATAAGTTTTGTTTAGTGACCTCAAATGCCAGGATAGCGGAGGCGGAAGCGGCTGAAAGCGCTATGGAGGCTTTTCGTCCGTAATCGATACGTACGGTCAGGTCGGCAAGCTCCTTTATTCGTTTTCCGAAGCCTCTTTTTTCCCCGCCCACGGCAAGTATCAGAGGTTTTTTCAGATCCGACAGATGCGCCGGAGCCGGAGCGTCCATATCGGAAAGCACCAATCTGTAGCCTTTTTCATGTAATCCCGCTATTACCGCGAGAGGCTCAGACGTTACTATCGGCATCAGCTCGGAGGCACCCGCTGAGGAGCGGCATACTATGCCGGCAGAGACCATGGGGCTATGCCTCGGAAGTATTATACCGTCGGCTCCGGCGGCGTATACCGAACGGATAGAGTAACCGAGATTGTAAGGATCCTCAATTCCGTCGAGCAGAACGTAAAATCCATTTTCAGATACGTTTTCAAAAAAAACGGGGTATTTTCTTTTGTCGGTAAGCATCAATATGCCGCCGTGAGAGCTGCCGTTCGCGTATTCGTTGATTACGCTGTCGGGTACGGTATCAAGCGAATATCCGCACACAAAGGAACGCGCCTTGAGAAAGCCGAGTAGCTTTCCGTTACCTCTTATGCGGTTTTCCGAGAACAGAACCCGTCTTATTTTGCGGTTGCATATACCGGCTTCTATACCGTTAAGAACGGCGCGTACGGAAATCAACCCTTCAAAAACATCGGTTGTCTCCGGGTCGTATTGAGGATTTAAATTTTTTAGTGACATATCGGATAACCCTTCTTACATATATTTTAAAAGTTAAAGTCAATAACGGTAACAAAGTATTAGTGTACCGCAGGCATATGATTATTTGAAAGGCGGATATAAAATTATGAAGCTGCTGCTGAAACTGCTGATGCATTTCCACTATATGTTCCTAAGGGTAACGCAGAACCGGTCTTTTCCACCCCCTCTGTCCTCTGAGGAGGAGAAGGCCTGTCTGCGCGCCGCCGCCGAGGGAGACAAGACGGCGCGGCAAAAGCTTATTGAGCATAACCTTAGATTAGTTGCCCATATCGTTAAAAAGTATTATTCGCAAAGCAAGAATCAGGACGATCTTACTTCAATAGGTACGATAGGACTTATAAAGGCTGTAGATACTTTTAACATGGAGAACGGAGCGAGATTTGCCACATACGCTTCAAAATGTATTCAAAACGAGATACTTATGCATTTCAGAGCGAAAAAGAAAACGGGAATGGAGGTATCGCTGAGCGATACCATAGAAATAGACAAGGACGGCAACCCTCTTACATATATGGACGTTATCTGCGTCGACGATACGATAGCTGAGGAGCTTGATCTGAAGATATCCGGTGAAAGCGCGGCTAATATAATACGGAAGTATCTGACCGAGAGGGAACGCGAGGTTATTATACTGCGCTACGGGCTGGGAAAAAACGAGCCCATGACGCAGAGAGAGCTTGCGGAAAGACTGAATATATCCCGTTCGTATGTTTCGAGGATAGAAAAATCAGCGCTTGAAAAGATACGCTACAGAATGTCAAGACATCAGCTTTAATGCGGATTTGAGAGACTTAACTTCAAATTATTAGACCGATATGTATGTGATTATAACACAAAATACCTTAAAAAGTCAATGCCCGTCATTGACAAATAAACTATATCATGATATAATTTCAGTATAATGTAAAAGTAAGGGATGAATACAGTACCATGTTTATTAATTACGCGCACCGAGGGGCAAGTGAGTACCGCCCGGAAAATACGATGTCCTCATTTCAACTCGGAATAAAAATGGGGGCAAACGGCATAGAGACGGATATAAGACGCAGCCGCGACGGTTTGCTTGTGCTGTTTCACGACGATACCCTTAAAAGAGTTACCGGAGAGAGCGGTTCGGTTTCAGATTACACATACGCAGAGCTCAGTAAATTCAACGTTTATGACAAGAGTGGAAAATATACGGATAAAATAGTACTGTTTGAGGATTTCTTAAAAGCGTTTTCCCCGACCAAGCTTTACTTTGCTATTGAATTAAAGGAAAAAAACTGCGAAGAGGAAGTGCTTGATCTGCTTGAAAAATATAATATGCGTGAAAAATGCACTATTACGTCGTTTTGCTTCGAGTATATCAAAAATATCAAAAAGCTTGACTGCCGCTACAAGACGGGCTTTCTATGCGACGCTCCGGATGAAGAAAAAATATCGGATATGAAAAGTATCGCCTGTGAGGAAGTTTGTCCAAAAGCGGATTTGATAAACAAAGAAAACGTCGCGCTCTGGCATGGCTATGGCTTTAACGTTCGGGCTTGGGGAGTGGCAGATACAAATTTGATGGAAAGAATATACGACCTCGGGGTGGACGGAATGACAGTCAATTTTCCCGACAGGCTGGAAGAATACAAAAAACAGCGGTAAAAATCCTGCAAAACTACAGAGCTCGCGGATTTATCAGATAAATTTGTGCATATTGTACTATTAACAGCGCCTAATTTTTATAATATGCGCTGTTGCTTTTTTCTTGACAAAACGGTCATTAAGAAGTATAATATAAAAAGTAAGTTTTTAATGCTGCGTAAGCTTTATATTGCGCATTCACTGAGTGAAAGGAACGTTTTGAAATGAGAAAGTACGATGTGATAGTCGCCGGCGGTGGCTTTGCGGGCGCCTCGGCGGCAATTTCCGCGGCAAGACACGGCGCAAGCGTTCTTCTGATAGAGTATAACAATTGTCTTGGGGGCGCGGCGGCGGAATGTCTTGTCAACCCTTTTATGCCCTATTGGACTAAGGATGAAAATAAAAACAAGATATATCTGTCCACCGGTATTTTTACGGAAATATGTGATAGGATAGCTTCACTGACCGCTGAGATAAACGACGCCGAATATAAAGCGACAGATAAGCCTATGACAACTTTTAACGAGGAGTATCTGAAGATAGTCCTTCAGAGGATGGCGCTCGAGGCGGGTGTCAGACTGCTTTTCCATACGAAAGTGACGGGAGTTAAAAAGGATGGCGATAGAATCAGCGCCGTCTCTGTTTCAAATAAAAGCGGTATATATGATATAGAAGGAGATTGTTTTATCGACGCGACGGGAGACGCCGATCTTTCCGCTTACGCCGGATGTCCTGTAAGACTTGGTCGCGAGACGGACGGACTCTGCCAGCCGATGACACTCTGCTTCAGGGTTTCAAATGTGGATATACCCAGATTCAATGAGGGCAAGTCCGAGCTTCAGAAGCTATATAAGCAGATGCGGCAGGAAGGTAAGATTAAAAATGTCCGCGAGGACATACTCGTATTTCCGACCACATCAGATAATATCCTGCATTTCAATTCAACCCGAATCGTCAAGCGGAGTCCGGTGGACGCGGAGGATGTGACGTTAGCGGAGCTTGAGGTAAGGGAACAGGTGATCGAGCTGTTTGCGTTTCTTAAAAAATATGCTCCGGGCTTTGAAAAAGCCGTGCTGGTCAGCTCCGGAATGCGAATAGGAGTAAGAGAAAGCCGGATGATAGAAGGGGACTATGTACTTACGCAGGAGGATCTGGTCGGATGCGTGAAATTCGAGGACTCGATCTCTGCCTGCAACTACGATATAGATATACATAACCCGGAAGGAAGCGGCACCAGTCATTACTACTTTAAGGACGGAACGTACTATACTATACCGTACAGATGCCTGACCGCAAAAAATAACAGTAACCTGCTTGTAGCCGGAAGATGCATATCGTCAACTCATGAGGCTCAGGCTTCATATCGTATAATGCCTACCTGCTGTACCCTCGGACAGGCGGCGGGAACGGCGGCGGCAATGGCGGTAAAGAACGGCGGCAGCGTCCGCGGTATAGATGTGAGCGAGCTGAGAAGAAATCTGCAAAAAGACGGAATGTTTATATGAGCGCACTTATCGGTGCAGAGCTTTAAGCTGCCTGATACGCTGTCTTGGTATTTTCAGACGGCAGACAGAAACAGTTAATATATAAAAAAGCGTGGACAAAAAAATGACTGAAAGAAATTATTTATGGAAGGGCTTTCCGCACATCCTTCACGGCGGAGACTACAATCCGGACCAGTGGACAGGTACGCCTCAAATACAGGAAGAGGATATGCGACTCATGAAACTCGCGAATTGCAACGAGATGACTCTCGGTATTTTCGCGTGGGCAAAATTAGAGCCGGAGGAGGGGAAATTCGATTTTTCCTTCATGGACAGAGCGATGGATATGATCGCCGAAAACGGAGGAAGAGTGATACTTGCGACTCCGAGCGGCGCGCGTCCCGCGTGGCTGAGCCAGAAATACCCGGAGGTGCTGCGTACAAACGCGGACCGCACTGTAAACCTTCACGGAAGAAGGCATAATCATTGCTTCACCTCTCCGGTCTACCGCAAAAAAACAGCCGAGATCAATGCAAGGCTTGCGCAGCGTTATAAAGGACATCCGGCGCTTCTTATGTGGCATATCTCAAACGAATACGGAGGTGAATGTCACTGCGCTATGTGCAGAGAGGCTTTCAGGGATTGGCTCAAAAGAAAATACAAAACACTCGACGCGTTGAATGAGCAATGGTGGACATACTTCTGGGCTCATACATATACGGATTGGTCCCAGATAGAGCCTCCTTCTCCGTTAGGCGAAAGCAGTACACACGGTCTGACGCTGGACTGGAAACGCTTTGTGACCGACCAGACTATAGACTTTATGAAAAACGAGATATCGGTGCTGAAGGAGATAACTCCCGATGTTCCGGTAACGACCAATCTTATGGGATTTTATCAGGGGCTTGATTATCGCAAATTGGCAAAGGAGCTTGACGCGGTGTCATGGGATAACTATCCTGTCTGGAGAGGGAACGAAATCAGCGATATAGAGCTTGCCTCGGATACCGCGCTTATCCATGATCTGAACCGTTCGCTTCTCGGTAAACCGTTTATGATGATGGAGAGCACTCCGAGCCATGTTAACTGGCATACCTACAATAAACTGAAACGCCCGGGGCAGCATATGCTTTCGTCACTTCAGGCGGTGGCGCATGGGTCAGATTCGGTACAGTATTTCCAGTGGAGAAAGAGCAGGGGAAGCTCGGAAAAGTTTCATGGAGCCGTTGTGGATCACGTCGGACATGAAAATACGCGCGTTTTCAGAGAGGTGGCTGAGCTTGGAAAGCGACTCGGCAAGCTTGACTGTATTGTAGGAACAACTACGGTAAGCAAGGTAGCGCTCCTGTACGATTGGTCTAATAATTGGGCAATAGATGACGCGCAAGGCTTTCAAAGAAATGATAAAAAGGTCATGCGGACGATACGAAAGCACTACCGCCCGCTTTGGAGAAGAGGAATAAACACGGATGTTATCGGATTTGACGACGACTTTTCAAAATATTCACTTATAATCGCGCCAATGATATATACCGTGAGCGAAGAGCTTGAAAATAAGATATCGGATTATGTGAGTCGTGGCGGGATCATTCTTTGCACGTATATGACAGGCATGGTAAACGAAAATGATCTATGTCATCTCGGAGGCTTTCCGGCAGGTAGGCTGAAGGATGTTTTCGGTTTATGGAATGAGGAGATAGATACGCTCTATCCTGACGAAAGCAATAAGGTATACGCGGCGGGAAGGGAATACAAGGCTGTCGATTATTGCGAGATAGTACATCCTACAAGCGCAGAGACCATTGCGGAATACGGAAGCGATTTCTATTCGGGAGAGTCGGCCGCGACGGTAAATAATTACGGTAAGGGAAGGGCGTATTATGTTGCTTTCCGGGACGAAGGGGATTTCACCGATACGCTCACAGAGGCTCTGCTCAAAGAGGCGGGAGTAGCTTCGGAGTTTGACGGGGCGCTTCCTAATGGAGTTACCGCTCACTCAAGAACTGACGGAGAAACGATATACGTATTTCTTGAGAATTATTCCATGCAAAGCCAAAGCGCTTATACAGGGTTTACCTGGTCCACAGCAGACAGCGGCGAGGTAATTAATGGCGAAATTTCCCTTAAGCCGTATGAGACTTTAATACTTTCAAGAAAACTAACGAAGTAAGGATTAAGATAACGTGGAAAAATTGATAGGGTATTTAAAACGCAATATTAAGCTTGCGTTCAAGACGGTGACCTTCCATTTTAAGGAGTATCTGTGCTTTTATATAGCGATTTTTATAATTGAAATGCTTTTTGGTATAATAACCATGTCGGCGTCCAATAATCTTTATATGGATGAAAAAGAAACAACCGATAATTACAACTATCATCTGGTGATTACCGGCGTAAATTCGAGACAGTACGAATATCTCGAAAAGCTGAGGGATATTGACTATGATGAAAACGATTACGCGGGAGAGATAGCCCCTCCGCCGGCGTATGGTATAAACAAGGCAGTGGAATATGTTAAAGAGGAATCGCGCGGCACGGGCTCTGACAGGGTCTATGACATATATTACCTTTTAGACGACGGAGAGGGCACGCCGATAGAGGATCTTTACACCAGATTCAACAGGCTGTACTTAAATGATCTGAGGGCGCTCGGAAGCAATTTTGACGTAACGCTTTCCCCGCTTTATTCGCTGAGCGAGCGTCAGGCGGACATACGTATGGACTGCGCCGTATGGATAGTATTGCTGGGAATTGTTTCTGTTGTTATACTGATACTTCTTTATAACATACGAATAAATCATTTCAAGTTCACATATGGTATCTACATGTCGTTCGGGGCAGACAGTAAAAAGCTCTTCGGTACGTGTTTTTGGGAAATCCTGATAATCTCGGGGCTTACCCTGATACCGTCCGCAATCATAGCTACAGTGGCGGATTTCCTGTTTTTTGAGGTGGCGGGATATTCGTATCATTTCGCGCCGTATCTTATGCTTTTCGCTGTGCTTTTTATGGTGCCGGTAGTTATGATCGCGGTCTATCTTCCGGTAAAGGCCACGGCGGTAAAGCCTCCTTTAAAGCTTCTTCTTGCGGAGGACAATTCAAACCTTGTGACTTCACCGAGAATATCCGTTCAGCTTCTTGGAAAGAAATTTCCGGGAGCGTATGAGAAGATCAGCTTAGGGCGCTTCCGGAAATATAATATCCAGCTGGTTTTAAGCTCGGTCCTTTTTGCGGCGTTGTTCGTTTGGACGTCGTTTTACTGTGGAATCTACGAATACAGCACCGAAAATGACAGTCCGGAGTATATTGTCAATTTTAATCAGAACAGGGTCGTGGAGACTACAGAGGTAGCCACAAGGGGAGAGGCTGTCACAAGCGATGTCACCATAGTAAGGAGAGCGCTTTACACCGACGATGTTTTTTTGAGAAGAAATCTGAGAGACTCTGTTGCCGGTGCGTTTGAAAAATTTTACAATTCCTCGTTATATGAATTTAATATGACGGAAACGGGGCGTCAGTTTATCGATCTGGCAACCGGTGAGGATGTTACTACGGCATATAATACGGCTATGGGTAACGCACTCATAAGCAATTATAATCCTGCTGATTTAGAAAGACTTGAGGAATATCTCGCGACCGGGGATTACGATTTTGACAGAAATGAGTACGGTTACATTGTAGAGGTTTATCCCGTCGTTATTGAAGAAGTAGAGACGGTTACCTATGTCGGCGACACCTATACAAGCGATATGAGGCAGGAGCTTCTCAGTATACCCGGTATAAACAAGGTATATAAATCATGCTCGACCTCAGCTTTTCAGCTTACCTCTCACGTAGCGTTTGCAACTGACGATACAAAGATTAACTCAGGCTTTGTGATAGACCCTAACGATGAAAACACTAGCGTTACAATGTCGGTAAATTACAACGCGGCGGATGAAGAGCTTATCGAGTACTTTTTATCCACCTTCAGGCTTGAGGGAGATCCTTACGAGCTTGTAGAGGGTGAAAAGCAGGTAATAATATCGGATTCAGTAAATAATAGAAGCGTACTTAAAATAAATGTAGGCGATACTATAAGAGTCGCGAAGCTGAAATCATTGTCAAAGGACCCCGCGGAGGAGGGCGGTCTCGAGGGCGACAGATATATTTCATTCCTTCTTGAAAACGGGGAGTTTGAATATGAGACCTATCGCGTTTGCGCGATCATAGAGAATATGGCCTCGGATTCGAACATGTCCATGTTTTTCAGCGAGGACGATTATCAGGCGATAACCGGTTCGGAGGCGCTTTTCAAAGAGGTAGCCGTTTATGTTGATCAGTCTCTGTCAAAGGGTGCGGTCGAAACTCTCGGCGGTGATCTCAGAACATGGGCGGGTAAATATTCCTATACTTCGGTGGATTGGGAAAACTCGTTAGCTGAAAGCAGCAGCGAAAGAAGCATGAGGCGTCTTCCGCTGTTCGGTACAATAGCGGTAATGCTACTTATTATATCACCATTATTCTGGTTTTTCTCTCAGATAATGTTTTACAGCAAGCGTCAGAAGGAGTTTGAGCTTCTGCGCGGAATGGGTGCCGCGGAAAAGGAAATAAAGAAGATATTTATTACCGACGGGATCATGTACGCCGTTATCGGCGCAGTCACAACCGTGCTGCTAAGCGCGATCGGAGTTTTTGCAATAAATCGGATAACGCTTAGCGCGCTTAGTCTGTCGGCGGAAACTTCAAATGTACGTTATGTATTTGAAATGCCATGGGGAGCGGCAATAATTGCGGTTCTTGCTTCGGCGCTGATCGGTTTTCTTTCCTGTGCATTGCCCTATGTGATCGACAGGGCAAAGACCGCCAAAAAGACTTCGGAGGAATTCGGAGCATCGGAGGAATTCTGATATTATATTTGAATGCACCGGAAGGTGCAAATCGCTTAAAAAAGAAAGGCTGCAAAACAATGGCTATTTTGGAAACCGAAAACGTAATCAAACAGTTCAAACAGTACGACGAGGTGGTAACCGCGGTAAACCGTGTGTCACTGAAAGTGGAAGACGGAGAATTTATCGCTATAATCGGATCATCAGGCTCAGGTAAAAGTACCTTTCTTAGCCTGTGTGCCGGACTTGATCGTCCGAATGCCGGTGCGATCAAGATAAGAGGAAACGATATAACTAAAATGAAATCCGATGAGCTGAGCCGATTCAGAGGTAATTTCACGGGTTTTATATATCAGAGGCATAACCTTATACCTCAGTTTACTGCGCTTGAGAATATTCTTATTCCGACGATCATGTGCAATAAAGAGGAATTCAGTTATGAGGAGCATCTTAAAAAGCTGATAAAGTCTCTCGATCTCGGAAACAGACTGCATCATCTTCCGTCGGAGCTTTCCGGCGGTCAGCAGCAGCGTGTTGCGATAGCGCGGGCAATGATAAACCGACCGCAGGTGCTTTTTGCTGATGAGCCTACCGGAAATCTTGACCGTGAAAATGCCGACGAGGTTCTGGCGCTGCTGCTTGCCACAAAGGAGCAGATGGGGCAGACTCTCGTTATGGTGACGCACGACCTGACTATCGCGGACCATGCCGATAAGATATATAAAATGGATAACGGAAAGCTTACGCTTTTCAAGGATAAACGCGGGTATAAGAGGGTATCCTATGAAGAGGAGATGCAGGAAGCAAAAGCGGATTTCTCGGCTGAGTAAATCATATCAGTTTTCCGGGAGCTATGCGATGCCCTGTTGTACCGCGTCTTAGGTTGTGTACAGAAAAAATGGAGCTTTTTTGAAAGCTCCATTTTTATAGCCTTACTCACCGCGTGTGGTAAAATACGGCTTTATTTAGTCAATATGAGGATCGGAGACAACACCGTCATCGACAGTGTATACATCAACCATTATTTTAACTCCGAGCCTGAAACCAATGCAGAACATATCTCTGTATTCTGAATTTGCCAAGTCGGAATAGATTTCTGAATATTTATTGAAAAGGTCCAGAAATTCCGGAGTAAAAAAACTTTTTGAAAAAAAGGGTTTTCTTGCCTTCCTCTTTGAGGAAGGTGGCGGGCGAAGTCTTCGATTTTGGCGAAGTCTTTGCCCGACGGAAGGAGTGAGTAAACATAAAAAAATCAAATTCACTGTTTTTACTCCTTCAGTCAGCTGCGCTGACAGCTTCCTCTAAGAGGAAGCCAAAACAACAAATTATGAGCTTTAATCAGCTATCTGATTAATTTTATAAAAAAGCACTAAGCAAAACATAAAAAAAGCTGTACCAAAGAAGTGACGGTACAGACGCACATATAAAAACCTTAAACATTTTTCGGATATCCCCTTGCAATTCAGAAGAAAATGTGATATAATCTTCCTAAGGGTGCCGGTTATCCGGTTGCGTAAGGTTGTGCCTCGGACACTTCTTTATGCAGGACTGTCGTGGTTGCAACACGGCGGTCTGCCTTTTTTCTGTGTTTATTATAGCTTATTTCGACTTAATTGTCAAGAGCTATTTGAAAATAATTTATGAATTTTTTAAGGGGACTTTTTATAGAAAGTTCCCCTTATGCCTTTTAAATATTTCTCTGTATTTTTGATGATCGCACTTTGATGAAGTCAAAAAATGCCGGAATGTTTTAGAAAGTTGAATTTTATTTTACCCGTCAATTTCCTCTTTGGCGACCCGTCCGTCCCGCAAAAGCCGGCGCAGCGTGACTCCGTCCTCATTGGCAAGCGCGTCCCGGTACTCCTTAAGCGAGTTTACAAGGCAGTCTATTTCAAAAAGCAGTGGCTCACGGTTTTCGAGAAACAGCTCGGTCCACATATTCTCGTTAAGCCAAGCTACGCGGGTGAGATCCTTGTAGCTTCCGGCGGAAAAGCCGCGGTGTTCGCGGGCGGTCGGACTTTTAATGTAGGCGTTTGAAACCACGTGCGCGAGCTGGGAGGTGAACGCGATCATTTTATCGTGCTTTTCGGCTGTGGTGACCGAAAATTTGCCGAAACCCGCGGGGGCAAGCAGCTTTGTTATACGGTCGAGAAACGCCATATCGTCATAAACCGGAGGAACAAGCACCATCGGCGCGTTTTTGAAAAGCGTCGCCTTGGCGTGTTTTATACCGGAATATTGAGTCCCCGCCATTGGGTGTCCGCCGACAAAAGTAAAACCGTATTTTTCCGCAAGCGCAAATCCGCACCTGCAGATATTCTTTTTTGTACCGCAAAGGTCTATCACCACCGCGGAGCGGGAAATAAGCGGAGCGATTTCAGAGAGATATTTTACGGCGCTGCCGGGATATAAGGCGATAAAAAGCAGATCGCATAGCGGTATTGTGGAATTATCGAGTACGCCGTCAATTATATCGGCAAGCGAGGCGTAGCCGAGAGAGGCGGCGTTTATATCGTATCCGTAAACGGTTTCACCCGCCTGATGATAGGCTTTTGCCATTGAGCCTCCTATAAGTCCGAGCCCGCATATTCCGATATTCATATAGACCATTCCTTTCTCACGCTATACAGCGTTTTATTATTTTTCATTGTGCTTGGTTTTCTGATACTTACCTTACGGTATTTTAGATGTTAAGACCGTTAACAGCGTCAAGAATACGTTTTACAGCAGAGGAAACGTCAGAAAATTCCTCAGGTGTCAGAGACTGAGCGCCGTCACAAAGCGCATGCTGCGGGTCGTTGTGTACCTCTATCATAAGTCCGTGGGCTCCGCAGGCGGCAGCGGCGAGCGACATCGGCTTAACAAGACGCGACATGCCTGTAGCGTGGGAGGGGTCGACGATTACCGGCAGATGAGAAAGCTCCTTAAGCATCGGCACGGCGGAAAGATCGAGAGTGTTGCGGGTGTATGTCTCAAAGGTACGGATACCGCGCTCGCAGAGAATAACGCTTTCGTTTCCGCCGGACATAATGTATTCGGCGGACATCAGAAGCTCTTTTAAAGTGTTAGCGAGTCCTCTTTTCAGCAGTATAGGCTTGCGGGTTCTGCCAAGCTCTTTAAGCAGCTCGAAATTCTGCATATTGCGCGCTCCGACTTGTATGACGTCGACATCCTCAAAAAGCTCAAGGTGGTTGGAGTTCATTATTTCGGTGACTATCGGAAGGCCGGTTTCTTTTTTAGCCTTTACAAGCAGCTCTATACCCTCGGCTTTCAGACCCTGAAAGTCGTACGGTGAGGTACGGGGCTTGAACGCGCCGCCGCGAAGCATGGTCGCTCCGGCGTTTTTTACGGAGCGTGCGATATTCATGACCTGTTCTTCGCTTTCTATGGAACAGGGACCTGCGATCAAGGTAAATATATTACCGCCTACGGAGGTATTTCCTACATTTATTATACTGTCGTCGGGATGAAATTTCCGGTTCGCGCTTTTGAACGGCTCGCTTATACGTTTTACAGAGTCTACGATATCGAGACTTTCGAGCAGCTCGGCGTCTATTTTGCTGGTATCTCCGATAAGTCCCACGACGGTATGGAGACTTCCCTTGGATAAATGAACCCCGACGCCCTGTGATTTTAACCATTCTGTAAGCTTTTCGATCTGCTTGTCAGTCGTACCCTGTTTTAATACTGCTATCATTTTTATTACCATCACATACCATTGCAAGGTATGCCTTTCTTATTCTATTTTTATTTGCGCATAACGCGGCTTGGATAAAGAAACGAAAAAAAGAAGTCTAACCGGGGAATCACCCGGAAAGACTTCTGAAATATACAAACAAGCTATCCGCGACAAAAACACCCTTATTTTATATTATCCAGGATAATATGAATAAAGGCAATAATAGTTTTTTGCGAATACTGTGTTCATTTTTAAATTATTCCTCTCTAAGTGTCAAGCATCAGCTATTGGCTTTTGAAAGATATGTGAAATATACCACGGCGCTTGGAAATTGTATTAACATTTCAGCTTCTAAAATTGTTCTGTAATTGATTTTATCATATTTTTTATGGTTTGTCAAGGTTTATTTGTAAATATTTTTGAGCTTTCATTAGCTGTTTTTGAAATGAATGTCGATAATTGCTATGTGAAAATTCCGATATATCTATAAATATCTGATGTTATTGCAAAAAAAGCAATTTATAGTCGGGCGACCTTGGAAGAGATTTCTTTTCATTAAAAGTTGTTTTTGCTCATGAGCCGGGTGGACTTATACCGAAAAGTTGACGTAATATCAAAATGACTTATAATAATCTAAACGGACAGTTAAAACGGTAATATTTCTATGAACAAAACGCGGTTTTTATTGACAATCAACCAATATACGGTTATAATATTATCAGAACTGATGTATTATTAAGCTCTGCTGAATTTAAAAAGAAAGGAAAATTTCGCTTAAGCGAAAGCTACGGTTATCAAAATGAGTTCAAAGGTATATTTTACACGTATTATTACTCCCGATAAGGTGCTTGAGGCGTACCGCGCGGTTGGGAAAAAGCTTAGCGGTAACATAGCAATAAAGCTGCATTCAGGAGAGGTAGGAAATCAGAATTTTCTTGGCCCGGAATTTTGGAAGCCGGTGATCGATGAGGTCGGAGGAACGGTCACAGAGTGC
Organism: uncultured Clostridia bacterium; assembly: GCA_944393415.1. Taxonomy (GTDB): domain Bacteria; phylum Bacillota; class Clostridia; order Oscillospirales; family CAG-272; genus SIG673. The sequence continues at coordinate 17,838 of CALYAD010000051.1, forward strand.
AACACCGCCTATGAGGGTGAAAGAAACACTACCGAAAAGCACCTTAAGACAATTAAAAAGCACGGCTGGGACAGCTATTTCAAGGTGGATCTCATGGACGCGGAGGGACCTGACATGGAGCTTTCTATACCGAATGGCGTAAGAATCAAAAGAAACTTTGTCGGGAAAGATCTTGCCAATTATGATTCGCTGCTTGTGCTCTCGCATTTCAAGGGACACCCAATGGGAGGGTATGGCGGAGCTCTCAAGCAGCTATCGATAGGAATAGCCTCGTCATACGGAAAGGCCTATATACACGGCGCGGGAGAGCCGGAAAAGCTCTGGACATCGGATCACGATTCTTTTCTTGAGTCAATGGCGGACGCGGCGAAGTCGGTGGTTGATTATTTCAAGGGCAACGCGGTGTATATTAATGTAATGAAGAATATGTCGGTGGATTGCGACTGCTGCGCTGTGGCTGAGGATCCTTGTATGAAAGATATAGGAATTCTTGCGTCTCTTGACCCGGTGGCAATCGATAGGGCATGTCTTGACCTTGTCTACGCGGCAAAGGACGATCCCGGTCGCGAGCATTTGCTTGAGCGTATAGAGAGCCGCAACGGAGCTTATACCGTTGATGTCGCCGAGAGACTTGGCGTAGGATCAAAAGAATACGAGCTTATAGAGCTGTGATATAAGATTAAGTGGTGTCTAAAAAGTATGAAAAAAGAAAACCGGCTTGAGATTTGCTGTCAGGCCGGTTTTTGTTTATATGGATGTCTGATTGGTATCGATTTTACGTCTGCGAAAGCATCCTTTATAAATAACGATACAGTATAATGACAGAATTACTATATCGGAGTATAGGTGAATATCCTGCCGCTTTTCCTCATTATCTGCTGTGTTTTAAGTGCGGCGCTGTCTGTGATATTCTTTTATTTACCGCAAATCTGTTGGGAAAAGGCGGAAAATAAAAATCAGCCTGCTTTTGGGGAAATCCCATAATGAAGAATACTCTGAAAAGAATATTGATTCAGAGTATTCTTCAAAGTCAGGCTTTTATTTATACAGTAAGAATTGATTCTTGCTTATCACGTGAGGATAAATATTTGACTGTCAGGATTCTCTGATGTACTGAGTTATCAGTTCCTGAAGCTGTATGTTCGCGGCGCCCTCCATACTTTCGTACGTAGATGTAAAGTTTGGATTTCCGGTAGGTCCCTTGGACATTATACTCTGGAATATCTTACCCATACCACCGCAGCTGGTACTGTACTCATACAGGAAATTTTTAGTGAGCTTTGATTTGATCGTATCGTGTCTTCCTGTGATGATGTCAAGGATCTCAGCGGAGGTGTCGTCACGGGAATAGGCTCTTTTGCAGGCGGTTTCGTAAAACGCGGGAGCGACGCTCCGATATGCCTCGGAGCACATAGCCTCGATTACCGCGCTGGTCTCCCTGAGAGCCCGGTCCTCTGTAACGGATTTTGGTACCGCGACGAGAGTCGAGCCGTTTGCCATCATTGTGATATATTCCTCCTGCTGCTCATCCCATTTAGGATACGGCAGAACTCCGAAGTTATCCTCCATTGCGCGCATGTTCTCGTCAAGGAAGCCTATAATACTGCTGAGGCTGAACATAACCTTTCCGTCCATAAAATCGGTTTCGTGTTCTGTTTCGGCGCCGATCTGATTGGGGAAGAAGAGCCATGCGCCCGGGTTATTGTAAAGCAGGTCGTAGAGCTTTTGCGTAAATTCCACAGCCTTCTGATTGTTTACGGTTATTACAGGCATACCGTCATCGTCTCTCTGATAGAATTCCACGTCGCAGCTTACCGGGAAATAATGCAGAGGCTCTCCGTACCTGAAGAGGGAATAGCCGTGTATGTCGTTTTCGCCTCCGAGATTGATATACGACTTCGATACCTCAATGGCAAAGCGCTCGAAGGTCCAGGTACCGTTGAATACATAATCGTAAAGTCCTTCGGGATTTCCGGGATCGACGTACTGGCCGTAAAGATCCTTATTGTAAAAGATGCAGCCGGCATTGCCGATGCCTCCGAGAAGGATATCGCCGTACAGGAAGCGGTAATAGTAGTTGTCGACAGAGACCTCCATTATTGCGTCCTTATACCACCATTCCTGTTCAATATCTATGTAAAGAGAATCGTTGAGATTATGGAACAGCGAAAACAGATTTGCCTCTATTACGGTATTGTTGGTAGTCATTACGATCTCAAAGGAGGAATCGAGGGTCTGTATGTACATTCTCAGAACCTCGATGAAATCAGACCACCAAGTGGTACCCGAGTAAACGAACTGCAGATCGCAGTTAAGCCTCTGGGCAACTTTAATGTTTCTTTCATAAATTTTGGTATACACGATGTCAAGCGTTTCATTGTCACCAAGAACCTGCTCCTCGATATGTCCTGGATAAAGCACTCCTACGGTATCGCCGTTAAGCGAATAACCTTCGGGAATATTGTCTTCATATTCAGTATCGTCGAGATTAGGATTAATGGGGTCGTCCTCCGGATCCGCGCATGAGACGAGGATAGGAAGGATCATGCTTACGCATAAAAGCATGATCAGGAATCTGGTTTTTCTCATTTTGCTGATATTTTACTCCCTTCCGCGGAAAGCAAATATATTTCCGCGATGTAAATGTAATATTATTTTATCATAAAATTAAAATAAAATCAATAGTAATACAAAAAAGA
>CALYAD010000052.1 GCA_944393415.1 uncultured Clostridia bacterium
TCCGCATTCTGACGCGATGGAATATAAATTTCACGCTATCAAACATTCAAATAAACATGAAAAATTTTCGTGTTTTGCTTTTGCAAAACAAAAAGCGTTCAGCTTTTTAGAAAATTTATGCGTGAAACCGTCTGCATTCTGACGCGATGGAATATAATTTTCACGCTATCAAACATTCTAATAAACATGAAACATTTTCGTATTTTGCTTTTGCAAAACAAGAAGCGTTCAGCTTTTTAGAAAATTTATGCGTGAAAGCGTCTGCATTCTGACGCGATGGGATATAAATTTCACGCTAAGCCCACGTAACGCAAAAATAATAAAAATATTACAGAATTTCTATTGACAAATCCGTCCAATCAATGTATAATATTCATATAATACAAAAATCTATGTATATTTATTCCGATTCGCGGAATGAAAGGATTGTTATGTTTTTCAGGGACTATCATCATTTTCTAAAGCTGCTTGATTTTAAACCGGCGGAAATAGCGGAGCTGCTTGAGCTTTCGGCTGATCTTAAAGCCAAAAAGAAAAACGGCATACCGCACCGTCTTTGTGAAAACAAATGTATCGCGCTGGTTTTTGAAAAGACAAGCACCCGCACCCGCTGCGCATTTGAGGTAGCCGCAGCCGACCTCGGCATGCACACGGTATACCTTGATCCGAGCGGATCTCAGATAGGCAAAAAAGAGAGTATCGCCGATACCGCACGCGTGCTTGGCAGAATGTTCGACGGCATCGAATACCGCGGACATGGCCAGGCAATTGTGGAGGAGCTTGCAAAATACGCCGGAGTCCCCGTCTGGAACGGACTTACAAATGAATTCCATCCCACACAGATACTTGCCGATCTTCTGACGATTCGCGAGCACTTCGGAAGGCTGGCGGGGATAAAGCTCGTTTATATGGGAGACGCCAGATATAACATGGGTAACTCGCTTATGGTAGGCTGTGCAAAAATGGGTATGCACTTCGTTGCGTGCGCTCCCGAAAAATATTTTCCAAATAAAGAGCTTACCGCCACATGTCTTGATATCGCAAAGGAAACCGGAGCTGCTATAGAGTTTATCACAGAGCCGGAAAAAGCGGTCTCCGGAGCGGACGTCATTTACACAGACGTCTGGGTATCGATGGGTGAACCGCCAAGCGTTTGGAATGAGCGTATAGAGGAGCTTTCTCCGTACAGAGTAACAATGGAATTGCTTGATGCCGCCGGTCCACAGTGCAGATTCATGCATTGTCTGCCCGCTTTTCACGATATAAAAACCGCGATAGGCTATGATATACACGAAAAGTTCGGAATAGACTGCATGGAGGTCACGGACGAGGTATTCGAAAGCGATCGATCAATTGTCTTCGACGAGGCGGAAAACCGTATGCACACAATAAAGGCTGTTATGGCGGCGTCTCTGTGTGATGAAATATGAGGATATACTTAGAGTAAATAAGGGTGATTTTCGTATGAAAAAGGGACTTATTCTTGAGGGCGGAGCGATGAGAGGAATGTTCACCGCCGGAATTCTCGACGTTTTTATGAAAAACGGTATCACCTTTGACGGAATAGCCGCGGTTTCCGCCGGAGCCGCGTTCGGTTGTAATTACAAATCCGGACAGGCGGGCAGAGCGCTTCGCTATAATATCAAATACTGCCGCGATCCGAGATATTGCAGCTTCAGATCTCTGATAAAGACCGGAAATATATTCGGCGCTGATTTCTGTTACCGGCTCATTCCCGAAAAGCTTGATATTTTCGACACGAAAGCCTATAATGAAAATCCTATGGAATTTCATGTGGTATGCACCGATCTTGAAACCGGTAAGGCCGTTTACCGTAATTGCCAAAGAGCGGAGGATGATTATATTGAATGGATTCGCGCCTCCGCCTCAATGCCGATGGTATCCCGGCCGGTCAAGGTAGGCGGCTACACGCTTCTTGACGGGGGAATCGCGGATTCTATACCGCTAAAATATTTTGAGAGCATCGGATACAATAAAAACGTCGTCATACTTACCCGACATAACGGTTACGAAAAAAAGAAGAACCGTATGATGCCATTCCTCCGCGCGCGCTTCAGAGAATACCCTAATTTCGTCGAAGCGCTCGCAAAGCGGCATATTATCTACAACGAAACCTTGAAATATATTTCCGAAAAGGAAAAGTCGGGAGAGATTCTTGTAATCAGACCTGGGGACCCTCTTGATATAGGACGCATAGAGCATCACCCCGAAAAGCTCTATAAAATTTACAGTATAGGAAAACAAACCGCCGAAAAGCAGCTTGACGGCATAAAAGCATTCCTTGAGGGATAAAAAAACGAAAGAAATATTTACTTCAGAAACCCTTTTTGAAAAAAGGGTTTCTGAAACTTCCCAAAAACTTTTCATAAAGAGTAATTTTTTGTGGGAAGCGCATAAGGGGGAACTTTCTCAAAAAGTTCCCCCTTAATGCTTTTTTATTAGGCTTTCCAATGTTATATCAGAATTTCAGATGTATACCGCTTTCATTGTATTTCGTCCACTCAGCGACATTTACCGCGTGATCTCCTATACGCTCGTAATACTTCGCGACCATCATCAGCGTTATAGCCTGGTCTCCGTTCGCGCCGTCCTTTTTTATCAGGGCGATCAACTCATTTTTTACGGTAATAAACAGATCGTCCATTTCATCGTCGGTGCCTATGACAGTATCCGCCAGCTTCTCGTCATTGTCTATAAAGGAATTAACGCTTTCATGAACCATCTTTACCGCAAGCTCGCCCATCGCGGTAAGATGCGTCAACTCCTTTATGTATTTTTCTCCCGGCATGTTGTATACGAGATCTCCGATATCGCTCGCCTGATCTCCGAAACGCTCGATATCGGTTATCATCTTAAGAGCCGTTGAAACCTCTCTGAAATCCTTCGCCACCGGTTGCTGTTTAAGCAATAAACGCATACATTTTTTCTCGATGTCCATCTCATAGTCGTCCACGCGCTTATCCATTCCGCCGATGCTCTTACCAAGCTCCCTGTCCATCGTAATAAGCGCTTTTGTCGCGTTCTCTATCATGACCTCAGTAAGCTTGCACATTTCTATAAGTTCATTTTTGAGCTCCGCAAGCTCATCTTCAAACATCTTTCTCGGTACCATATTCCGCGCCTCCCAATCCTGGTCTTGATTTTATATTGACTGTATATTTATTATTAACCAAATCTTCCTGTAATATATCTCTCGGTACGCTCGTCTTTAGGAGCGGTAAATATTTCGTCGGTATCTCCATATTCTATAAGCTCACCGAGCAGGAAAAAACCTGTTTTATCGGAAATTCTCGCAGCCTGCTGCATGTTATGCGTGACGATTATCACCGTGGTATCCTTTGCGGTTTCCGTACAAAGCTCCTCGATTTTTCCCGTTGATATAGGATCGAGCGCCGAGGTAGGCTCATCCATCAATATGATCTTGGGCTTTACCGCGAAAGCACGCGCGATGCAAAGCCTTTGCTGCTGACCGCCGGATAAACCTAACGCGGATTTCCCAAGGCGGTCCCGAAGCTCCTCCCACATCGCCGCTCTTTTGAGAGAGTCCTCGACAATAAAATCAAGCTCGCTTCTTTTTCTGATACCGAAGGTCCTCGGACCGTACGCGATGTTATCATAAACGCTCATCGGGAAAGGATTCGGCTTCTGAAATACCATTCCTATATTCTTACGAAGCTCGTTGACATTGATCTTTCCGTAAATATCCGTCTCCCCAACCTTGAAGGATCCGGTTATACGGCAGCCGTCTATAAGGTCGTTCATACGGTTAAAGCATTTGAGAAACGTTGATTTTCCGCAGCCCGACGGACCGATGAAAGCGGTAATTTTTCTTTCCGGAATATCTATGTTGATATTTTTGAGAGCCTGATAGTCGTCGTACCACAGATCGGCGTTTCTTACGGTTATAGACTGACCGAAATTTTCCGGAGTCTGTCGGTTATCTTTTTTTGACATTTGTTTCACCTCTCAGTTTTTTATTAAGCCTGTTTCCTATAAATTCCGCAAGCAGATTCAATCCAAAAACAACTATTATAAGCACGACCGCCGTGGCGTATGCCTCCTCGATATACCAGCCCTCTCCCGAAAGCTGATACAGCGCTACAGCCAGCGACGCTCCGCTGTCAAGAAATCCGTCCGGTGTGGACGTTATTACCGAGCCCATCGTGTATATAAACGGCGCAGACTCGCTTATTACTCTTCCCATGCTCAGTATCAGCGCCGCCATAATTCCGGGCATGGCCGAAGGAAGAACTATACGGAATATGGTCCTGAGCTTTCCGGCTCCGAGCGCCAGACTTCCTTCCCTGCGTCCCTCCGCTATTGACTTTAAACTCTCTTCCGTAGAACGCACTATCGTCGGCAGCAGCATTATACTGATGGTAAACGAACCCGCGAGTATGGAGCTGGAGCCCCCGAAAAGCCTCACGAAGGTTATCATTCCGAACAGTCCGTAAACTATTGACGGAACTCCGCTGAGTATATCTATAGCGCCGCGGATAAGACGTACGAACAGATTTCCTTTTTTGGCATATTCATTAAGAAACACGGCTGTCATGACACCGATCGGAAACGCAATGATAAGACTGAGAAACACCGCCATAAGGGTTGTGACTATAGCCGGGAAAATGGTGATATTCTCGCTCGCAAATTCATATTTTCCAAATAAAAGGTGCGGATTGGTTATAAGATGCGGTAATCCCTGCACAAATACAAAGCCGACAACCAATACAAGAGCGATACCGGAAAAAATGCCGCACAGTATAGAAATAACCTTACCGATACGGTCAGTTTTCAGCTTATACGCCAAGGCGCCTATGCCTTCGCCTATATTCGAGAAAAACGACCTTATCCCTCTGCCGCCTATACCCGACGTCCTCCCTTTCTCAGCTGTGACGGCAACCGCTTTTTTTACCGCCCTGCCGGATATGAGATTGAATATGACGTTTACTATCAGCACGAATATAAGCAGAATCACGCCGGTCGCTATCAAGGCTCCCTGCTGCACATCTCCGGCATATCCCATTTCCATGACGATATTCGCGGTAAGAACGCGAAAGCTGTTGAAAAAGCTGTTCGGATATGTCGCGGCGTTTCCCGCCACCATTACGACCGCCATAGTTTCGCCAAGCGCGCGTCCGACACCTAAAATAAGAGACGCGGTAATACCGGAACGGGCAGCGGGTATCATTATACCGAAAACGGCTCTTGTATGCGTCGAGCCTGTGGCTACCGCCCCCTCATAATAAGCCTTCGGCACCGCCTCAAGACTGGTCTTAGACAGCGATACGACGGTTGGTAATATCATTATACCAAGAATTATCGAGGTCGCAAGAAGTCCGCTTCCGTTATTCGGGGCGAAATTCGCAAGCATCGGAAGAAGGAAAACTATTCCGAAAAATCCGTATACGACAGACGGTATTCCCGCCAGCAGATTTATAACTGAACTGAACGGTCTTTTCAGCTTTTCCGGGCAGAAAAAGGCAATGAACACCGCTGTAAAAAATCCTATGGTACCTCCGATAAGCAGCGCCCCTACGGTCGCCGCGAAAGTACCGACTATCATTGTAAAAATCCCGTAGGTTCCGGAGAGCTGCGCGTCCTCATATTTATCAAGACGGTCCGGCGACCACCTGTCCCCGAATATAAAATCAATCACGCCGATCTTAGAAAACGCCGGAATACTTCTTATTATCAGAAAGGCAAATATAGAGACAACGGCGATTATGCAAATTATCGCCGCTGCCGTAAATACCGCCTTACCTAAACCTTCCTTGAATTTAGTTGAATTCATAGCGGTAATTTCCTTTATTTATTTAATTCGCTGAATTTCTTTATCTTTCCGGAAAAGATATCATAGAGCTCGTTTAACGTAAGATCCGTTATGGCTGTGTTTTCCTTGTTAACTATAACGGCTACCGCGTCAAGGCAAGCGTTGAAGCTGTCTATATCATCCTGATCGACTGCCGCCGAGGAAAGTCCGATCACGTTTCCTGTCGTATCATCCTCAACAGCGCTTCTGCCAACCGAAGAGCCCTCAAGCTGTATGTCAAATATATCCTCCGCGCTTACACCGTAAAGATCGGCGTAGCCCTTTGCGACGTTGTTAATGAACTGCTCCATCGAGGTAGAACCGCGAACAACTATTTTCCCGCCCTCAGGCAGAGTCTCGCTCTTTTCAAAATTCACAACCTCTATGGGCGTATCCCCCTCGTTTGCGCGCTTAGCGGGGTCTGAAAGGAATATGCATCCCGCGTCCTGAGCGTGCTGCTCGGTATTACCGCTTTTAATATAATTCATGAAGTCAGCGGTTATCGGAGTAAGCTCCAAGCCTTTTTTCGTCATAACAACGAAGGGTCTCTGTATCTTATATGTTCCGTCAAGCACTGTCGCCTCGGACGGTGCGACTCCGTTTACCTTGATAACATTAATCGTATCGTTTACAGAGCCGTAAGAAATATAGCCTATCGCGTTTTTATCCGAAGCCACGGCGGTAAGCACGTTACCTGTCTTTGTGTACTCCACCGCATCAGTAGTGGTATTATACACCTTTTTGCCATCCGCGTCCTTTTCCTCAAGGAAATGCTCTCCGTCTGTCACCACCTTGTCGAAAGCCTCTCTTGTTCCGCTTCCCTGCTCTCTGACTACTACGGTAATATTTTTTTCAGTATCTCCGCAACCTGAAAGAACGGCGGTTCCCGAAACTATCATTGTCAGCATCAGTACAAATGTAACTATTCTTTTCATTTTCTTAATTTCTCCTTTTCTTATTTTGTACGCATTGATTATACCACTTTCAAATCATGCTTACAATCATTTTTCTGTATAATGGTTGTAAAGTCTTAGTAAAGCCTCATAATTATGATTTTTTCGCGTTTTGTTTTGCTGGCGGTTTAATTACCGCTTTTGACAACAGCTCTTCTGAGCCGGTCCGTCTATAAGCGCGCCTCTGTAATCAAAGCGCGAGCCGTGACAGGGACAATCCCAGCTTTTTTCATCCGCGTTCCATTCAAGCTGACAGCCAAGATGCGGACAGCGTGCCGGTACTTTATATATTTTACCGTTTTCATCTTTATAGATTCCCATTTTCCTTCCGTTATATTCCATGATCTTAGCCTGTCCCGGTAAGAGCGAAGCAGCGCTGTCGGATTCAGACGGAATAATCCTTTTGCCGAGACCTTTTACGGTTTTGGCAATATGAACGCTCATTTCCTTAGCCGACGCCGCAAGATCAAATCTTCCGGGTGAATATACTCCTTCATATTTACTTTCTCCTTTAGTTACCAGATCTTTTATCAGCATTGCGGACACCATAGATGAAGTCATTCCCCATTTATTAAAGCCGGTTGCGACGTACATTCCTTTCGAAAATCTTCCTATATATGGTATACCGTCCGGAGTCATACAATCCTGAGCGCTCCAATACCCAGCCTCCTTACCCTGAGGAAAATACATACCGGCATATTTTCGCAGCTTTGAATATTTTCTTCCCTCCGGGTTTTCTCCGGTTCGGTGCCCTCCTCCGCCAAGCAGCATCGCTTGACCGTAACTGCGAAACGACAGCTTGGCTCCGTCTATACCCAGATACATCCCCCTCATTTCCTGTACCTTCTCAAGCATAAGCACATAGCTTCTCTCCTGATGCATTTTCAGAAAGAAAAAACCCGGGAAATTAATAAACGGATAATGAGAGCAAAAAACAATATTCTTTGCCTTAACCGATCCGCGCTCAGTCTTGGCTATCCCTTTTTCCACCTTCAGAACCATGCTGTTTTCATATATCTCAAGTCCGTCAGTCACGGCGGAAATGAATTTCAGCGGATGAAACATGGCCTGTCCGTTAAAACAAAGCGCGTCCCTGACGTCAAACGGCAGCTCGGTCTCTCTGGTGATCGATGCGTCAAAGCCCAGCGCCTTCGCGGCGGTGAATTCAAGTCTGAGCTCTTCCCCTTCTCTTGTGGAATAAAGATAAGCCGGAGCATCCGTAAAGTCACATTCGATATTATTGTTTCTTATTATTTTACGGTATTCCTCTATTGCAAGACGGTTTGCCTCAGCGTACAGAAGCGCTTTTTTCTTTCCAAAATATTTAATAAGCTTATGATATATCGGACCGTGCTGAGCCGTTATTTTTGCCGTTGTGCCGGAGCTTTGTCCGGAAGCTATCGTATTTGCCTCAAGCAAAACGGTTCTTATCCCGCAATCGCTTAAAAAACGGGCGGTAAGAACCCCGCAAAGCCCTCCGCCTATCACGAGCGCATCCGTAATAATGTCGCTTTCAAGTGTTTTTCTCTTTGGAAAATCGATATTTTTTGTCCATATAGATTTAATATCACTCATATTTAGCTGTATGCTCCTGTAAAATGTATGTTTGCTATATTATAATTTGTAGAATAATTAATATTATTCACTTCTTAATAACAGAAATACAGTTGACAACTATAATTATTTATAGTATCATATAGTTACGGTAAAATACTGTATAACTGATTTTTAGGATAAGCAAATGATGAATATGAAAATTAATGACAATAACAATACAAATGGCTATACTATACGGAATCTAACGACAAAGGATATAGACCAGTACAACTCACTGCTAAGATACGCGTTCCAGATTACCGAGCAGGATCTGACTGAATACGGTTGGGAAAATGGAGATATTAAACAGTCAAAATTTCCGGTGCTTGAACGCGCAGATGTTCTTGGATGCTTTGACGGAGAAACTCTGATATCACAGTTTGCCGTCTATCCTTTGAAAATGAATATATATGGATCGGTCTACCAAATAGGTTTTGTCACCAGCGTATGTACCTATCCGGAATATACCGGAAAGGGTATAATGAAAAAGCTAATGTTTCAAAGTCTTTGTCATATGAGAGAAAAACATAAATCTCTGGCACTACTTTATCCATACTCTATCCCTCTCTACAGAAAACTCGGATGGGAAATAATTTCTAATAAAATTACCTATGCGGTAAAGGACCGTCAGATTCCTTCTAGGGCTGTGGCTTCCGGTTATGTGAGACGGGTTAACTGGGATAATCCTGACTTTATGCATCTGCACTCACAGTTTGCTCAGACCACACACGGCTGTCTTTTTCGAAACAATCTCGCATGGGAAGAATACTGGCGTTGGGATGAAGATGACACTGTAGTAGCCATATATTATAACAAAGAAGGCACTCCTAAAGGTTATATGGTTTATCTGATAAAAGAAGATATAATGCGTATTAAGGAAATGATATACCTTAACCGAGAAGCACAGAAAGGATTATGGGAATATATACGCGCTCACGATTCCATGATAGACGAGGTTTGCGGAAATTCATATTACAGCGAGCCGATAGCTTTTGAAATGGATGATGGAGACATTAAGGAAACTATACGCCCATATATCATGGGAAGAATAATAGATATTGAACAATTTTTTGCTGAATACAGATGCGACCCGGATGCATCGGAAACTATGATTACATTTGATATAAAAGATGATTTTCTTGACTGGAACAACCATGCGTTTACCGTTCTGTTTTCCAAAGGTAGCTGCACCATTATAAAGCAAGACTCAGAATACCGTGTCAGTTTGTCCATCGCGACGCTCACCACATTATTACTCGGCTACAAAAATGCCGCCCAGCTAAGCAGAATGGAGAGAATAATCGGAAGTCAACCTTCCGTCAGAAAGCTTGACGACGTATTATTCCATGAAGCACCGTATATTTCCGACTACATTTAATTTATAAATGGTATATATATCCCATAGTTATCAAATAATTTATTTATATAGCCGCAGAGAGGAAATTCATATGTGCGGAAGGTATTTTATTGACGACGAAAACACAGAGCTAAGTCTTATAATAAGAGAAATAAGACGCTCTTCTCCCGATATCAGATTAAAGACCGGAGAAATATTTCCAACCGACAGCGCACCGATATTAACGGCAAAGAACGGAAAACCCGAGGGCGCCGTATGGGGATTCCCGTCATATAAAGGAAAGGGAGTTATAATAAACGCAAGAGCCGAAACAGCACCGGAAAAACCGACCTTCAAATCGTATTTTTTTCACGGCAGATGCGTCGTTCCGGCATCCTGCTTTTACGAATGGTCACCCAAAAAAGAAAAATACCGTTTTACTTACGGTGAAAACGGTGTTATATATCTTGCCGGAATATCCGGAATTTATGAGGGCAAGCTTCGTTTTGTGATATTGACTACCTCGGCGAACACATCTGTTTCGCATATACATGACCGAATGCCCGTGATACTCTCCGGCATACCTACTGAAAAATGGCTTAACGATACCGATTTTGCTTTAAACTATCTTATGCGCGATATGCCATTATTGAACGCGGAACCTGAAAATAATATAAAGACCTGATATCTGTATTTCGTCGCGTCAAGCGCGGACTATTTCATGTTAAAAAAATCCACCAAAGGTGGATTTTCAGATGTGAAAGGAAGAGCGATTTAACGTGATGGTTCTGTTTTATCACATCAAAATGCAGATAGTTTCTCCCATTAATTTTTTAAAACACGAAATTTTATATCTATTAAAACCGATTCAATCAGAACCCTGTCATTCAATATTTTCAGTAATGGATTGTATCCCCAATGAAAAAATTAAGCGGCGACCTCCGCCTAAAGGGCGGAAAATATCTTCATTTAGTTATAACGGTTTTTTAGCCGCCTTTGGCGGCATGGAGAATTGAAATGAACGATAAATTAAGAAATATGACTTCAGTTTATTTATTACATAAAAACAAAATATTATTGCTGTTCCGGCAAGGCGGACGGGTTGTAAACGAAGAGTGGATAGCTTCGGCCGGCGGTCATTTCGAGCAAAATGAATTGAATGACGCCGAGGCTTGCGTATTGAGAGAGTTAAAGGAAGAGATCGGTATAAACAAAGATGATCTGAAAGATATACGCCTGCGTTATATCACGTTAAGAAGGAAAAACAAAGAAATCCGGCAGATTTACTATTTTTTCGCCGAGCTCGCTTCCGAGGTTATTCCGGAATATACTTCAAACGAAGGGCAATTGAAATGGTTTGAGCTCTCTGAAATCCGCTCTTTAAAAATGCCCTTCACCGCGAAGTTTGTCATTGATCATTATTTGGATACCGGAGCCCGGGATAATAAAATATATGGCGGGATCGCAGACGGCAAGGAAGTCGTATTTACGGAGCTTCCGGAGTTCTAAAAGATAATACGCGGTTTACGGACATTATTTATATATCCTGTAATACGCGCTTTATATAATACCCATTATATTTGATAACAAGATTTACGGCGTTAACCTCCGGAACGCTTACCTCAAGCCGCCTTCCGTGAGCAAACGACTCGTCCGCGGCATAATACCAAATATCCCGCTCCTCAAAAACTATACTTATAAGCGACTCGCATCCCCGGAACGCCCATTTTCCGATAATTTCCACACCTGAGGGTATAGTTATCCCGACAAGAGCCGAGCAGCCGTCGAAAGCACCCTGTCCTATCACCTTTAATTCCTTACTAAGTTTAACCTCCTCCAGGGCAATACAATCGGAAAAAGCGTTTATTCCGATAGAGCTGACACTGTCCGGAAGCTCTATTCTCGCGAGACTTTTACAATTACTGAAAGCAAGCGCTCCCAAGCTCCCGACATTTCCGTTAAACTTTACGCTTACAAGCGCCGCGCAATTATAAAATGCCCCCTCTTCTATATTCCCGACTCCTTTTCCAACGTATACCTCCGCGAGACTTTCACAATCGGAAAAGGCATACTCGCCTATCGAAACGACGTTATCCGGAATTGTCACGACAAAAAGCTCCGTATCAGCCGAAAACGCGTGCCCGTATATTCCGTATTCCCTTCCCTGAAAGCTTTCCGGAAGCGTCAGGACTTTTTCTTTGCCCTTATATCCGAGAAGGTATACCTGCTCTCCGTCAAGGTAAAATACATATCCGTCTTCAGTTTGTGAGAGCTTACTTTTAGCCTCCGGCGAGGTATATATATCAAGCGCTTGTCCGCCTATCCCTCCGTTAGAATACTCATCCCCTTTGTTTATTTCAAGTGAGGAAAAATTGTATATTTCAACAAGCCAGCGGCAACCTTCAAACGCGCCCGTTCCGACAGAAAGGATTTTGTTCCCCAGTGTCAGACTTGTAAGCAATTCACAGTCGGAAAAGGTATAGTCCTTTATTTCCTTGATTCCGTCGCCGATTATTGCGCTTTGCAGGCTTGCGCATTCCTTAAAACAATTTTCCCCAATACTTTCCACACTGTCCGGTATTATTATATTTTCAAGACCGGAACAGCCGTAGAACGCATATTCGCCTATTTCCGTAAGAGCGTTTCCGAAAGTCAGGGTTTCAAGCGCCTGACATCTGCTGAACGCCCAACTTTCTATGATTTCAACCCCGTCTCCGATTATTACGGCTTCCAGACTGATGCAGGCGTCAAACGCGCTTTCCCCTATTATTTTAACGCTTTCCGGGATATCTACAGACTTAAGCGACCGACATCCCCAAAAGGCGGCTTCTCCGATACTTGTTATCCCTTCAGGAATATGTATACCGATAATATCTTCCTCGTCAAAGGCGTAATCCGCTATTTCGGTTACCGGTTTACCGTTATAAATTTCCGGTATAACCGGATATTCAGTTTCCGCGCTCCCGATTCCAACGACAATGTAAGCGCTTCCGTCGTCACTCAATCGGAACTCCAGCTCTCCGTTTTCAGTTTTTTCGTATCCGCACACCAAACAGACTTTATTTTCTGAATATATATGCGACTCTATCTGCGCTGTTTCGCCGCATTCCGAGCATTTAAGCCAATGTTCACTGTCGTTAAACTCCCACTCTTCTCCATAATAATGCTCATGCGAGCATGAAGCGGCAATCAATACGGTTATACATAATAAACATGAAAATAAGAAAGTCTTAATATACTTTTTCATGAATTCCTCTTTTTTAGGTATTTGACAATCCCCGACGGCGGTTATACCTAAATATTCTGAAATATACTCTGATAAATACTTTTTTAATAACAGCTAACCTCTGCTGTCCGACAAGCTCCCCTATTTTTTTATATAAAACTTAAAACGCTTAATATGTAAAATTAAGTGTTATCTTCGTTTTCCCACACAGCGGTCAAGCAAAATTAAAGCATAATAAACTAAAGGCATATAAGCATCAGTCGTCATAAAAACGAATTCCGAACTCACATACTTCAGCACGGACAGAATAATATTGTCAAATAACCTGATTATCCGCAAGTATTTCCGGTTTATATCTCATGCTGTCCTTTTCGGTTATCTCACGTATCACGCGGCAAGGGACACCGGCGGCAAATGAGTTTTCCGGAATATCACGAGTTACCACACTTCCCGCCCCTATAACACAGTTATCCCCAATAGTTACTCCGGGACATACGGTTACATTAGCACCGAACCAACAATTATTACCAATATGAACCGGTTTTGCATAGCACATGCGCTTCTTCTCTCCGGCAGCCGTCATCATCAGGTTCCGTTCCTCTGCTATCATCGGGTGAACCGGAGTAACTATTGTTGTATTCGGGCCGAAATTGCAGTCGTCACCTATTGTCACTTCCGCATCGTCCTGTACTGTGAAATTAAAATTGGCAAACAGTTTTTTACCTATCCTTGTATGCTTACCGTAATGAAAAAAAATAGGCCCCTGCATAAAACCGCCCTCGCCTATCTCACCGACTATTTTTTCGATTATTTCGGCTCTTTTTTCAGTTTCATCCTCGTATGTGGAGTTGTAGTCAAGGTTAAGATTATGCGTTTTCAGCTTGATCGCTTTTAGTTCCGGGTCTCCCGGACAAAACAGGATTCCCGCTTTTATTTTATCTTCTTCTCTCATAATTATAATCATTCCTTTCTAACAGCGAAATTCACTTTCAATAATCCGGATTCTATCACAGATCCAGGCAAAGAAAGCTTTTCATGCCGGAATTTTATCCGAACCGTTATAAAAAAACTTCTTACTGAAAGCTTAACAGAGCTTCAAGCTTAATTTAAATAAAAGGGCTGTCACTTGCGAGACAGCCCAGTTTTATTATTCATCCTTTTTTCTAATTATGAACCAGTAAACAGAGAATCCTCCGCCTGCAAGAACAACTATCACGATTAAAACGATCGCTACTATTGCTCCTGTAGAAAGTCCTGAACGCTCAAGAATCGGAATCACATTTGTCTCGACAGTTCCGCAGATTGAGCAGGTACGCTGTTCCTCACCCGCGGCGGTTTCAGTCGCTTCCTTTGTTACCGTCCACTCACCGAAGCTGTGCTGTACTGTTCTTGTAGCTCCGCAAACATTACAGTCAGGATCGCAATCGTTATCGTATGTATGACCGGTAGCAGGAATAGTCTGCTGTTCCTCTATGATCTCTCCGCAGACCGAACACTCCTTACCTTCCGTAAGACCGTCTTCAGTGCAGGTAGCATCCTTTCCGGGAAGTGTTACCTCGGTATGACCTGTAGCGGGAATAACATTCTGCTCAACAAGTATTGTGTCACAAACCGAGCATTTCTTACCCTCGGTAAGTCCGTCCTCAGTGCAGGTAGCATCTTTTGCCGGAAGAACCTGCTCAGTATGACCTGTGGCAGGTATCACTTCACGACCCGAAAACACCTCTCCGCAAACAGAACAAACTCTGCCCGCCGTAAGTCCATCCTCGGTACATGTGGCCGGCTGCTCGGGAAGGTCTACTTCGGTATGTCCCGTAGCGGGAATGACCTGCTGCTGAACAAGTATCATTCCGCAAACAGAACATTTCTTACCTTCTGTAAGTCCGTCCTCAGTACAAGTCGCATCAACCGCGGGAAGAATCTCCTCTGTGTGAGTATGAGTAGCACCATTGATACCGAACATCGAAAGCTCGTCGCCCGCGATTGTCCAACCGTCTATTAATGACGCTGAAATATACGCAGTGGGATCCTCAGGATCTATTATAGCGACATTGCCCTTTGTTGCATCGAGCGTAAACTCAAAGGCTCCCTCATAGGTCGAGTCAGTTACCTTAAAGGTAAGCTCAGCTACAAGTCCCGTTTCCGTGTATTCTATCAAATCGGGAATATCATCCATTTCTCCGACAGTGATAATTACCGTACCGTTGTTCTGCGGATTACGCACAGATACTTTGTCCTCACCAAACGCATTATCAGTCGTGGACGCGTCTACATATGTAAGGAGCTCGGGATCATATCTGAGATGGACTATCGAATTCAAAAAACCTGTGTTTTCAGCTATTCTGATATATACTTTAAAGGTATCCCCCGAAATCACGGTGGAGTTTTCGGACTCCACCGTGTAGGAAAGATCTGATGCATCAGTCGGCTCCGACGCAAACACAGTAAAGGATAGACACAATATTAACTGTATAATGAAAAGTAAGGATAATATTTTTTTGCTTTTCATAATGGCTATACCTTTCTTATTTATTTGCATCAACGTCCGAGCGCCACCATGTCTTCATAAGTCTTGCTGCCTACCAGATAATCATAGATGTACAGGAAGTCAGTAAGGGTGATTTCTCCATCCTTATCAACGTCGACCGAAACATCGTATGTCTTATTCTCAAGCTCTCCGGTTATCATCTGGTATGTCTGGAGAGAATCCTGGAGGTTTACATCGCCGTCAGCGTTTATGTCAAGGAACTTGACAGTCTTGACGGACTTTTCAAAGCCCTCGGTATATACGACAGTGTCGTCGTTCTTAAGAGCCTCGGTATAGCTAAAGCCGAAAGTGATGGTAGTAACATCGGGAGTTATAACGCGGAAGTAAAGAATTACAAATTCCTCGCTGCCCTCGATAGTTATATTGGTGGAGTTCTGGTCTGCATCGTTGGCCGTATTAGCCACAACGGCTACATAACCTTCTTCCTTATTGTCGTTAGCCTTGCATCCTGTGATGAGACGTTCGCTGATAAACTCAGCTCTCTCAAACTCAACCAGAGTATTGTTGTAGGAAAGATTGAATCTTACACCCCAGACATCCGTCTTAAGGCTCTCAAGAGAAACCTTGACAGCTATCAGAGAGGAATCGGCATATCCGGCTCCGCTGCTTACAGCGTTGTCGATATTGATAACGTATTCAATACCTTCCTTAGCGGGCATGACCTCAGTCTCCTTATGACCGCAGACAGAGCAGATATGATAACGTGAACCCTCGGACTTTATCGTAGGCTCAATTTCAACAACCCACTCGCCGTATGTATGATCGGCAAGGTGAGAATCATCCGTGATAACCTCTCTGTAATCACCGTGTCTGCAGATTACAAGAGTATAACCGTACTCCATGCAGGTAGCGGGAACATAAGTTTCAAAGATATCGTTATGTCTGTGACCGATCTCCTGCTCGCAGGTTACACAGTAACGATCCTCGGTGGTATCCTGACAATCGTTGTAGAATATCTGGCCGTCGGCGTTGAGATGTCCGGTTGCGGGAATGCTGTCCTCTCTTGTATGAGAACCATCATGGGTACATACATACACATGCTTTCCTTCCTCTTCACAGGTAGGAGCCACATAGGCTTCGAGATCCTCCGCCCAATCATGACCGAGAACCGCCTTGTATTCCTTCATGTACTCATATCCGCAGTCGTTGCAGTTCCAGAGCTGATAACCGATGGTTTCGCAGCCGGGTGCAACAGTCGTAACAAGTGTGCTGTTTGAATGGTTAAGAGCGGGAATAACCTCCGGCTCAGTCTTATAATCGCAGCGCTCGCAATACTCATAACCGGTCAGACCGGACTCATAGCAGGTTGCCGGATCCTCAGCGATCTTAACAAGCTTATGTCCTGCGGGGATCACAGATCCGTCGCGCTCGGGATCAATGTTATCCGGCAGATTGCAGCAATCATTCTGGCAGATAGCCAGATCCTTTTTACCGGGCTCGGTGCAGGTCTCCTCAAATCCGGGAGTTACAACCCAGTTATGACCGGGAGCCTTCAGCTCAACGGACTCAATAAACTGACCGCAGTCCTCACAGAAGAACTGAGCGCCGTAGCCGTCTGTCTCACAGGTGTTCGCGACACCCTGGAAGCACTCATATTCAACATCATCAATGACAAGAACAACAGGGTTATCCTTAGTCGGATTGGTGTTGGTTCCGGTGGGATCAAGCGTAGCCCAATCAGGCTGAACGTGTCCGAGACCGGTACCGTCGATAACTACAAGAACATACTCCTGACAGTCGGTGCACTCATATCTGTAAAGACCGACCAGCGTACAGCTGCCCTCACGGTAGATCTCTCTGCCCTCGTCAGCCTCAAGACCCGTATGCTCCTTTTTCGCCTGATCAAGGGTATATTCGTCTCTGGGCTGATATTCGACTATGTCGGTCTTATAATCACTGTCACAAACCGAGCAATGATACTGCGTGTAACCGTCGGCAGAGCATGTAGGATCAATAACAACTCCGGGCGTACCGTCGGAAACGTGACCGGTGGCCTTTCCGCCCTCGGGTGTAAACTCCTCAGAAACGACCTCACATCTGGAGCACTTCACTTTAACGATCAGATCGTTGACACAATCTTTCTCTTGTACCGTGGTAACATTATCAACGATAGTTATATCGTAATCATGACCCAGAGCGGGAACAACCTTTATAACCTGATAGTTGCTGCAGTTGGGGCAGAACTCAACAGAGTTACCGGGTTTCGTACATGTGGGCTCATTTATAGGTTCGATCTCAAGTATATGATTGTTGGGGTCATACTGATTTCCCGTAACCTTAAGAGAATCGGGAACATAATTGACAGCCGTCTTTACACCGCCAACCATGATGCTTACATCATAGGTCTTACCGCCAAGCTCGACCGATTCCGTATCAGCATAGGTAGTACAACCGTCGTTTGCGCAGTATGTATACTCATAGGCATAGAGAGCGCAGGTTGCCGCCATCTTCACCGTGACCAGATTGTGTCCGGTAGCGGGAATGACCTCAACCACCTTATTATCAGCGGCAGAGCAGTTATCATTGGTACAGGTCCAGCTTCTCTGACCGTCGGTCTCGCAGGTAGCGGGAGTCTCGCTTCTGTTCGGATCATCCTCAAAAGCGGAATGTCCGGTAGGAGGAGTTTTCTCCATTGCCGCATCATCATAGTATCCGCATGCCGTGCAGGCGTAGAACTTAAATCCCCACTCTGTACAGGTTACCGGAATCACAGTAGGCTCCGTGGAGAAGGTGTGATTGGTAGCGGGGATCTCCTCGCTCCAGTCCTCGCCGCAGAGGTTGCAGTGATACCAGTTATATCCGATCTCCGTACAGCTCGGTCTCTCTGTTCTCAGAAGCTGAGACTTCTGATGCGCGGGAGCGAGAGTAACATCCTCAATTATCTCTGTACCTTCC
Source organism: uncultured Clostridia bacterium (assembly GCA_944393415.1). Lineage (GTDB taxonomy): Bacteria > Bacillota > Clostridia > Oscillospirales > CAG-272 > SIG673. The sequence continues at coordinate 18,385 of CALYAD010000052.1, forward strand.
GCGTTAGCAAAATAGGTGTGGCATATTGAGCACTCCCAGTACTCAATGTTTCCTTCGTTATCACAGGTCGGAGTAACCGCCGAATGATGAACGAGAACATGCTCATGGTCGAACCAGATATCTACATCCTTGGTCTGGCCGCAGACGGTACATGTATATCTGGCAATACCGTATTCCTCAAGAGTAGGCTCCTTGATCAGAACGGCATTTCCCCAAGTGTGGCCTTCTCCGCCGCCCTCACCGGTCGGCTTTTTGACCTCGGTGCCGCAGATCTTACACACATAAAGATCGTAGTTACCGTTTACACAGTCAATTACATCTTCTTCTTTGAGCTCAAGATCATGCTCAAGCATCGGTATGGGGTCGCCGCCCTCAACCTTACCGCAGACGGAGCACTGCTTCTTGTCAGTCTTACCCTCTTTGGTACATGTTGCGGCATATCCCGGCTCGATTACTTCCCAGACATGCTCGCCGGCCTTCTGGACGAAGCTGTCTACAAAGTAGTCCTCACAGACAGGACACTGATAAATGGTGTAGCCATCCTCACCGCATATAGGATCAACTACTTCGATAACCGTGGCGTCGGGACAGTTTTCAAGAGTATGCTGCTCTCCCGCTCCAGGGCATGAATGCTGATGCTCATCCGCGAACGCCGTAACCGGCACCATGGATACAACCATCAGGCACACAAGCAAAAAAGCTAAAATCCTTTTTTTCATTATTTCTTTCCTTTCATATGTAATAGATTACAGCTTATTCCTTAGATACGCTACTTAGGGTGTTCAAGGGGGGCGAATATTGCTTAGCTCTTTTTCATATGTTAACATTCCGCATTACCTCATCTGAAATTTTTATTACTCTCCATCCATAATATGTATGGTCGGACCTCGTATATGTTATTATATACTACAAAAACTTATTTGTCAAGTACTTTTATAAAAAAGAGATTGATTTACATATTTTAGCTGATTTTCGGGTTATTTATATAAATAGGGAGTCTTTTGTCGCTCAAAACGCCTAAAAAAACATATTTTTTCTTATTTAGTCAAAAATTTATTCTTATTTAAACATTGCTTAACTTTTTTCCTTTCCGTCCGACAGGCTGATGTTACTCTTTTTTGTGGCGTTTTTTTCAAATTACTTACATAGGCTTAACAAAATAAGTAAAATTTACCTGGTATACACAATATGTTAAATAAAAATTAACACACAAAGATATGATAATTACTTCCTCTTATTGATATTTAATCAGTCGGTCACTAATTATGTAATACAAAGGTATGAGGACAAGCCGGAATTTATACCTTGCCGGCACGTAAGTTTAATTTTATTTTATCTAAAACCAAAATCCGCTCATACATTTTATACCTTTAATATATGCAGTCAAACAAGGAAGTTTATGGCCGTTCTGATTTCTATATTATTTCCTCTATGTTTTTTATTATATCTCTTTTTTCCCATTTTGTCAAGATTTTTTAAACACTAAACGCCGCATATTTCAAACTATGCGGCGCGGAGTTATGAAATATTTCTCATATACCTTGTTTTAACCGTGAAACGATCTTGCAAATTCGACTTACTTGAGCTAACAAAATCCGGGATACAGTTTCAAACAGGGAAAATAAACCCTGAGCAAAGTGATATATGAGTATCTCTACATTAATTATATAGGGAGAGCTATTTGGTTTTTAAAATTTCATTCGTGTTTACCGCAAATAATCTGCGGTTTCCGAACGCAAACGCAGGCAAACTCCAATCCACATCCCCCGTGGGGGGGGGGGTGCGCAGCGCCTCTTTTATGACCTGTGCATCCTCGCAGCTGAAGCCGGTTTTTTCCGCAAGCTGTACGTTTATAGAGCCTTTTATTTTGTACAGACCGAACCAGGTGTTTCATACCCATGGTATCGGAGGAACGTTTTTCCGACGTCTCGCTGTTTACACTTTTGGTAATTTGCATGGACTGTATTTCCACCGGGGATACGCTTACCGCCTGATGAATCGACACCGGACCGCGTACACCAACCGACACATTGCCCGACTTGAACGCAAAAACCTGACCGAACGCCCGGACGTCCAGCCATTTTTCACAAGCGGCCTTTGCATATTCATCCGAATCCTTTGTTTTTGGCAGCTCATTGGAAGCGCGTTCAGTTAAGCTTTCATACGAATCGGCGGTTTTGTCGTCCGACTGTACAAATATTCCGTACCCCATATCCATCATACGGTTTCGGATTTTGCGCTTTATGCAGACGTCCGAAATTTCCCCGAACCCACGGAAATCCGTACGCGGGCGGTTGCCGTCCAATGGATCGCCGTTGGGATTCGCCATGATAACGCTTACCAGTACTACAAAATCGATTTTGTGATTCAATACGCTCATGATCATTCTCCTTCATTTTCATTATCGTTTTCTTTCGTAACGCCGGAATATTTGGTGTAAAGCGCTTGGCGTTGGTGGTAATATCCGAGCACGTACAGTTCGGAGAGCCCGGTGTTAAGGTTAGGGTCGTCCCATTGGATTAGGTCGGAAATTTCTCCGATCAGTTTTTCATAATCGGAAAGACGCCCGGGTCTGTTTTTCCTCAGCCTCTCTTTATACGGCGTCAGCTTTTCGTACAGAGTCTTCCATGTCGACATCGGGTGCTGTGAAAACGCAAACTGATATCGCAGCGCATTTGCGGTCCTGCGATCGTCTTTGCCGTAGGTATCGTTTTCCAGCTTTTCCGCGATTGCCAGAAGCCTTCCGAACAAATATGAGCGATCTGTACAGGTAGTATCAAGTCCCAAGTTCCATTCCTCCTTAAATAATTGATTTCTATATGATTTGACAGCCGTAAACGCAAGATTCTGCATCATATTCAGGTTATATCTTTCAACGAACGCGAGCGGACGGCTGAATTTGTGAACAAGCGCAAATACAATATCCTTAGGCAAAGGAGCACAGTCGATGACACATTGCAGCAAACGCTGCACGGTGGCAGCCAGAACATCTTCGTCCACATTCATTTTGCCTGTCCGTTCGTTTCCGAACGCAAATTCCGCCAGCTGCCTGAGCGTCGGCGTATGACCTCGCGAATCATATGTCATAATATCATACCAGCGCTGCACCCGTTCGGCAAAATCTCCCGCCCCCAGTTCACTGTAATAAGGAACAGACAGGCGCCCGGTTGTGGCGGCTTCCAACGACGCTATCAGCACGGTATCGTCCACCGAGGTGTGGTTTCGGTATCCGGACAGGGTCTCTCTGAGTTGTTTTCTGAAATTCAGGAAATCTTCCTCATTACGCTTTGCCATTCCCAGCAGAACATCAATACCGGATTCTGATTCTCCTTCGGACAGCTTCCACCAAAGAAATGTCCTTTTGCCTACGCGCACTCTCTGTGTGGAAACGAGCCAACGCAGCGCGTTGTGTGCTTTTTGTGAGGCCGTATAGCCGATCGTCGCCGCCTCTTCGGGCCTGCAAAAGCGTCCGCGGTAGGTAAATTCCGAGCTGTCGTTGGAAGAAATCAGCTTTGCACCGTACGCGTACGCAAGAATACCTTTTGCGTGTGTATCGGTCAGCATATCATGCCGCCATGTTATACCGCAAATTCCGTATGTACCGTTTGACAGCTTTTGCCCATACCAATGGATGTAAGAATCAAGCAGCTCCCTGTCCCGCCACGCCTCATCATATGTGCCGGTATTCAGTACCACCCATCTCACAAGATATTTCAGACATTCCTCCTTTTCCGGCTTTCCGTCCGGAGTCAGCGTCAGAACTCCATGATCGGCAAGATCGCTCAGGATGCTGCCGGATTGTACATAGTGCAGAACGGCGCTGAGCTTTGGATGTGAATATTCCGAGCGCTCCCATTCCGACAGCTGCTTCTTATATTTCTCATGGTTACCGCCCAGGCCGGGCGCAAGGAACATAAGCTGGTCGGAGAGCGGGTGGGGGCACTATTTTGCCGAGCTCGTCCGGCCGGCGGATTCCATCGTGGCAGGAATAATCGTTGGCTTGGGCTTTGCAAATGAGACCGCGCCGCTGAAGTTACCGTCCCGGTCAATAGTGATTTCAATTTTAGCATTCTGAATTATATGCGAAATCGGCACAAGCGGTTCTTTTTCTTCAGAGCAGATTCCGATATTTCCGCTTTGAAGATCATATGTGCGACAAGCTTTTTCAAGAAGGCTCACAGCCGCTCACCTCCCCGAAAACAACATCCACGCCCGTGAAATTTCCGTTTGCCGGGCTGAACGCTTTGACTCCGGACTGCCTTACCGGCCGAACCAGCCCGCACTCCCACGGGGCGGGAAACTCAATTATACCGTATTTCATGACCACCGGGGCATAGCGCACACTGAAGCCCTGTCCGTTCAGACCCGCATAAGCTTCGTCGGCATAGGTAATACCGTGATATTGCATGCCGATATCCATTCGGGGAACATCGTCGTAAAATCCGCTTCCGTCTCCGAATACACACGGTTCGACGTACCCCTGACATTCCCTGCATCCCAGGAAAACGTCCCGTCTTCCGCCTTTTTCAATCATCCGCTTCGCGATTTGATGATGCTTGTTTTCATTGCGGTCTCCCGCTAAATCGGGGCGGTTTTCATTGAAGATAAAATGCGCGCGCACCTGATAAAGGCAGTCTTTCAGATAGGTATAATATGAAAGATCATTGCCTCCTGACATTTTAACGGTGCGTATCCCCTTCACCTCGGTCTGTATGGGCTTCATAATTCGTACCGCGTCGATCACCCAGATAATTGTGGGCTTCCAGTACACCGATGACAAAATCCCCTTCAGCGCCTCATAGGTCGGAACCTGCAGGCTGAATTTTTCCCCTCCCAGCTTATAAATCGGGTCGGTAAACAAACCGTACTCCCCCATGCATGCAAATTCCACGGTGTTGCGATGCTTGGGCAGACCTGCCGCAATGTCATGTACGTGTGTCATTATCTCGCTCCTTTCATACTTATATTTCCTGATACCGAAGAGACGGTTCGACCGTCACACCGGTTTGATCGTCATAATAAGCCGGATCCAGCAGCCGGACACTGTCATTACAAGCCAATCGGATCGCGTTTTTACCGGACAGCGTTTTAAGCTCATATTCGAAAACTGACACGGAATATAGTTTGCTTTGCCGCAGAAGCGAACGCCTGTATGCCAGATCATGGATCGCTCTTTCACTTGAAAATTCGCAAATCAGTTTTTCTCCATCCCCCCATGGGACTATAACATCAAACGCCGCGCTGTCAAATACGGCAAAGCTTTCGCCGGCAGTTCTGAACGCCTGCTGAAATACGGAGGATATGCGCCGCCTGCATTTCCCGGCGAACTGTCCGTTAGTACTCAGCATGCTGTATATCGAGGTGTCGAGCTCGCGGATATAATAGTCCTGATGGTCTTTTGGCTCTGCCTGAAACAGCTTTTGATAGTAGAACCGCACGGCCTTATCGGAGCTTAGATCGTTTTCAAACGCCTCCGGGCTGCGGTAAAACGCATCTAAAAGGCTGCGCATTGCCCTTTGGGAAGCCTCTATCTCCGGAAGATGCTCCAGAGACTCATTGGCCCAGCTCACACAGTATACCGGGCATCTTTTCCCGTATTCACCGTTACGGTTGCATCTGCCGGCGGATTGGATGAGATTATCCAGTCCTGCCATTACCCTGATCACGCAGCCGAAGGACAGATCGACTCCCGCTTCCATCAATTGTGTGGAAACACATATAAACGGCGCCTTTTTACTTAAACGCTCTTTGATCTCCGACATCACTTCCATTCGGTGCCGCATACACATGGAGGCGGAGATATGAAAAGCCTTAGCGTTACATTGCCTGAGCCGTTCGAACAATTGAAGCGCCTCCTGTTTTTTATTGCACACGATCAGCATACTTCCGCAATTGTTCAGCTTATCTGCGGCAAATGCGGTCAGCGAGTCCGCGTCCATCGGTTTTTGAGTAAAACCGATCAGTTCTGTCCTTTTGAATGCCTTCCAGAGCTCCGGAGAATACGGAACAATATCCTTTGCCTCCCGCATAGGATGTTTGGTTTGTTCCAGGCATGGCTGAGTGGCGCTGCAAAGCACAACGGTACAGCGGCAGGTGTTTGCCAGAAAATTCACGGCCTCGTTGAACATAGACAGCAGTTTTACGGGTACGGTCTGTACCTCGTCCAGAACGACGACGCTGTCGATGAGAGCGTGCATACGACGGATACATGAGGTTTTGCCGTCAAATAGCGTATTCAGAAACTGCACGAGCGTAGTGATCACGATCGGAGAATGCCAGTTTTCGGCGATCAACTCGTTTTCGCTCAGCTCGTTTTTTTCGTTCGGTTCTATTATGACATTTGAATGGTGTTCCAGGATCCAATCGTCATTCTGTACCGCATCACGAATGGTCGACGCATTTTGTTCCAAGATTGCCAGCAACGGGATAGTAAAGATAATGCGTCGCTTTTTATGACTGAACGCGTGTGCCAGCGCGGCGCGCAGTGAGGTCAGCGTTTTTCCTCCGCCAGTCGGAATCGACAAGCGGTAAATTCCTGTCGGCATATTCATAAATGCCACGGCAGAATCGGAAATACGCTTCCTGGCCGCGTTTACCTCCCCCTGACTCCGGAATCCTGAAATATATTTTTCTACCCGCCCAAGGGCGCTTTCCCAATCGTCTCTTGAAGATATGAAGCCCTGCGTGTCTATATCGGCCATGAAGCGAGCGGTGTCGCTTCGGTCTGCTTCTATCAACGCCGAGAGCACAAGACGGTACAGCATGGAGAAATAGAAATGTGATATACTGCCGTTTTTTTGCGCAGCGAGAATAACTGCGCTCATTTCATCTACCGCGCATAAAAAAAGCCGATCAAGCTCTGTCTCCGGGAAGCATAGAGATATATAGTTGCCTACCGCTTCGTCATAGGATATCGGCTGCTCCAAACGGTGCAGAAAACCGTCCTTTGCGTCGGGGTCGATGCAATCAAACTGTCCGTGGTGAGCGCCGACTGCCAGCGCAAGCAATTCGCATGTCGCGTTGACGTAAACATCCGTTGTCTCTGATGTGGGTCTGTGATATCGCTTCCACAGCCAGCGTACTCCGGCGAACGTGTGGTTAACGCTCCCGCGCGGCACAGATTTACCGCTTGCGGCTTTTTGTATGTAATCGGAAAATTCATTTGTTAATTTACCCATATCATGCAGAAGCCCGGAAAGATATCCTGTTTTTGCAAGCCCGACCGGTTTTAAGAGTTTTTCACAGCCAAGCGCGGTCTGCAGTAAGTGGTCGGCTACGGTTTGTGATTGCCGTCCATCAGCAGTTTGATGAATGTGAGCCGGATAAGATAAGGTATAATATTTTTCGCAAATTGAAAAAAGAGCAAAAAGATAGACATGTTCACAAAACTCTGGTAGAATGAAGTTACCACACAAACATTCGAAAGGAGATCAAGAACATGTCCAAGGATATTATACAACTGAATGAGGAAGTTGTCAAGAACGAATTAAAGGAATTGGTTAGAAACAGTGTGGAGGAAACGCTGAATGAGTTGTTGAACAAAGAAGCCGAAGAGCTGACGAGCGCGGCAAAGTACGAGCGCACCGAGGCTCGTCAGGGCTGCCGTTCAGGGCATTACAGCCGTAAATTGACCACGACCTCCGGGGAGGTGCGTCTTGAAATACCGAAACTGAAAGGTGTAGCATTTGAAACAGCGATCATCGAGCGTTATCGTCGCCGGGAGAGTTCGGTGGAAGAGGCACTGATCGAGATGTACCTTGCGGGTGTTTCGGTGCGTCGCGTAAAAGACATATCGGAAGCCTTGTGGGGGAGTCGTGTATCGGCATCCACTATCAGCGATCTGAATCAGAAAGCGTATGTACATATTGAGGAATGGCGTAATCGCAAACTGTCTGGTAAGTATCCATATGTCTCTGTAGATGGAATTTACCTCAAACGCAACTGGGGCGGAGAGTTTGAAAATGTCAGCATCCTTGTAGCCATAGGAGTTGACGAGGATGGTTACCGTGAGATCATCGGTGCGGCGGAAGGCATGAAGGAGGATGCCGAAAGCTGGAAAAACTTCCTTGTATGGCTGAAAGAACGTGGTCTTGAT
>CALYAD010000053.1 GCA_944393415.1 uncultured Clostridia bacterium
CTTGCTTTCTTGTATTTTGTTTTTGGTAATTCAATTATACAACAAAGCAAGCGGTTGTTCAATACCTTTCGGTAAAGATCAACCGCTTTTTTGCTCTTTGGGGGCTCTTATTGCGACAGCCCCTTAAAATTTTTGGAAGTTGCCTTATGTTCTGAGCCTAAATGTTTTTGGAGCCAGGCGATAAATCAAAATACTCGCCACTATGCTGTAAAGCACGCAGAACACAATTGTCATTATTCCAAATATCATAATCGGCATACGGAGCTGCATCAGAGCAAAGCAGATGATATAGGTTACTGTCAAAACAATACGGTATGTACCGCTTTTCAATTCCGTTCCCGCATTATATGGCTGGAGCAGATAGTAAATCGTAAGGTAATGGATAGAGAAGAACAGGCTCATACACAGGATAGAGACGATCAGCACCACATAATTCAGCGGATTATCCGTTCCTCCGGTGGCAAACAGAATCAGCGCCAGCCCAACGCCGATCACCAGGGCCGGAACAGCGTTGATCTTCATTATTTCACGCAGACGGATCTGAAACAGACGCAGTATAAAGTTCGGCTTCTTATAAAACGAATAGGTCAGCAGGCTGTGATCGCAGTTCATAAAAAGAGCCTGTGTAAAATTCGTACCGCGGTTGATCGCATACATTATAAACACAAAGTACGGAAGCCAGGTCATCACGATTTCGTTAATGACGGATTTTTCTTCCGGCAGTAAATATATTCCAACCAGCGCTGCAGCGACAAGAAAAGCGCATACATAGGAAATTTTTTTCGTAGAGCTCCAAAGTATCTTCTTATGTCTTTTGATAAACAGGTCGTTGAGGTATTCAAAGCCTTTGCGGCTGCTTGTAATCGAAGCATCCGTCGATATCTTCTTCTCATTTGCCTGTTTCAAAACCTGAGTCGCCGCGGCGCTGTCCATCTGATTTGTCAATCCTGCCAATAATTCTTTGTTGACCGCATAATAGTCCCGGAAGGTCAGCACTTTGATCAGACCCACCGCTCCCAATGGTATACAAACCAAAAAGACGGTAATCGATACAAACGCCGGCACGACAAATCCAAAGGCAGGCGGGGCATAAGCTATACCCAAAAGTACGGCGATACAGCCCCATACATATTTAGACAGCTTATTTTCGTTGTACCCAAAGCCCCTCCTCTCATAATCCCACAAAGAGACCGCCGCAACAAACAATTTCATACCGGCTATGCAAAGCGGCAGGAGCAGGCAGAACCATAAAGGTACGCCCCTGTCCGTTCCGAACAGAATCGTGAACGGCAAAAATCCGATGACAACCTTCAGAATGGAGTAGAGGTAGTTGACCAGCGTATATTCCCTTGCGTCCATTCTCATCAGGATCATCGCATAATATTTATCCTTTGTCGGATTGAAAAGGCTGGTATTCATAAAGCTGCCGATCACGGTCAAAAACAGCAGGATATGCAGAAACACCTCATTTTCGGGCAGTCCCTTATAAAGAATACCGACGCCGCAAACCATCGTAAAGAAGTAAAGGAACTTCCCGATAAACGCGGAAACAATTTCCCACATTACGGACAGTATATTCGCAAAAATTTTGAGTTCCTTTACCTTATACAGCGTCGCCGGAAGCAAGCGTCTTAAGAGCGGGATCTGCTTTAATGAAAACAGAATACCGTTTACACGGTATGTATTTTTCAGGGAAAAAGAAATTCTGAGCGTCTTATTCAATTTCTTCCTCCCGTAATGCAGCGATAATCTTATCCTTAAATTCCCTGCTGTCTAAGTCTGTTTTCTCCACAACCTCCAGCTCGCCGTGACTTAGCAGTACGATCTCGTCGCAAAGGTCGAGCGCCAAATCCATAATATGCGTGGAGAAAATGGTTATACGGTCTTGCTTCAGCGAACGAAGCAGTTGCTTCATCTCCTCAGCCACAACGACGTCAAGGGATGTCAAAGGCTCGTCAAGCAACAGAATGTTCGGCTGTGCAATGATGTTAATGAGCATCTGCATTTTATTTTTCATACCGTGAGAATAGTCTTTTAAAAGTTTATCCCTGTCCTCCGGCTCAATGCTCATATAATCAAAATACTCGTCTATACTTTTCGGATTTTTAACGGACTTCTCATTGATATCCATAAAGAACTTCAGAAATTCTCTGCCCGTAAGAAATTCCGGTACGGTAGGGGTAGACAGAACATACCCGATATCATCCGCGACTACCTCGCGGCGGACGCCATTCGTGTCTTCTATATAAAAATTCCCGTTGTCCGCCTTCAGATCGCGATTCAGGCAGTTGAAAAGCGTCGTTTTGCCGGCGCCGTTCCTTCCGAGCAGTCCGTAAATCTTTCCTTCCTCAAACGTAAAATTAATATCTTTGAGAACTTCCTTTTTTTCAAAGCCTTTTGACAAATGCTCAATGACGAATTTCATGCGAACGATACTCCGTTACATATTGTTAAATAGGAAATTTTTTCCCTCCAAAAACTTTTCCCAGAGTAACGCTGCGCGTGTCCCGGCGCTCGCTGAAGTCGGGAAAAACGGAGAAGGTAATATTTCTTCATAATGAAATCATTATTTAAGTTAAGGGAACTTCTATCCCTATTTTTTTATTATTTAGTCAACGCCGCGGCTCCGATAATACCGGCGTCATTGCGAAGCTCGGCAATCTTAAGCTGAGTCTTGTTTTCGTTGTTGCTTCCGTAGGTCTCCCTGTCGATCAGGGCGCGCAGAGGCGTAAGAAGATTTTCGCGTTCATTGGAGATGCCGCCGCCGAAAGCAAGCACCGACGGCTGAAAAATATTGATTATGTTTGCGGTACCGGTAGCAAGATACTCAAGATACATGTCGACAACCTCCTTTGCCGCCGCGTCTCCCTTTCTCATGCAGTCAAACGAGGTACGTCCGTTCACCTTTTCAATGTCGCCTCCTACCTCAGTCCACATAGCGCTGTCTCTGCACTCAAGCATTTTTTCCTTTGTCATATTGATAAGCCCGGTAGCGGAGCTGTATGCCTCCCAGCAGCCCTTTCTGCCGCAGGTGCATGGTCTGCCTCCGTGTACTATAACCATATGACCAAGCTCTCCCCCGGCAAAATTGAAGCCGCTGTAGAGCTTGTTTTCTATTATTATCCCGCCGCCGACTCCGGTTCCGAGGGTAATCATTATAAAATCCTTTTCTCCCTTGCCGGCACCCGCGACAGCCTCTCCGAGCGCGGCGGCGTCCGCGTCGTTGGCGATCATAACATTATTTACCGGGAAAAGCGCACTGAGCTTTTCGGAGATCGGATAATCACGGAACGGCAGATTATTGGCGTATATCACTACCCCCGTGTCGCGGTTTGCGGTGCCGGGAGTGGCAATCCCTACGGTTCCGATTTCCGAAACCGCTATTCCCTCATCCTCGCACAGTTTTTCGCAGAGCGCAGCCATATCCTTGACGATCTCGTCGGCGTGACGGTCAGCCTTGGTATCGCATGTTTCCTTTCTGATAATCCTGTGGTTTTCGTCAACCAATCCCGCCGCGATGTTGGTGCCTCCGAGATCAATACCGATATTGTACATAACTGTTATTCCTTCCTTTCGCTGTGAGCGATAAAATATCTTCATTTTCTGATCCTAAGCGTCTTCGCCGTACTACGCAAAGAAGCCGTTTCCGCCGCGCCGTTTTATGTATGATCAGCGCCCCGGCGGTCTTTTACCATAATTCTATCATAGAAATGTTAATAAATAAACACGAAACGCGTTTTTTGCGTTTTTGATTGCTGATATTTCCCGAAATTCGGCCGAATACACGTCAGTTCGGTATCAGATGGCGTATCTTTTCGGAAGCGCGCGATACCTCGGATACGGTAATCTGCAGCTTCTGCCTTTCCTCGTCGGTAAGAGAGTACTCCGGCACATGCCCGATGCCTCCGCTGCCTATATAAGCGGGTACGCCGATGCATACGTCGTCAAAGCCGTATCTCCCGTCAAGAGAGACCGAAACAGGCATTACTATACTCCCGTCGCATAGCGCCGCGCGCACTATCCGGGCGGTCACTGCCGCGATACCGAAAACAGCCGCGCCCTTCGCCGCTCCCAGATTTGATTTTATTTCCGTTACGGTACGCTCTATCAGCGTCATATCCTCTCTGCCGAGCAGCCGTTCGGCCTCAACGCCGTCCGCCTTCACGCAGCTCCACGGAACAAATTGCGAAGGTCCGTGCTCGCCGAGAAAAAAAGCGTCAATGTTTCTTACATCTGTCTTCAGTCTGTCGGCTATACAGTATCGGAGTCTTGCGGAGTTCAGACACGTTCCTGTCCCTATTACCCTTGAGGACGGAAGACCGGAAAGCCTTTTCACCATATACGTGACGGTATCCACAGGGTTTGTTATAACGATAAAGATACCGTTAAACCCGCTTTTCATTATCTCGGGTACGACCGTCGAAATAACCGTACCGGTCGAAGCGAGCATATCCTCCCGGCTGGTTCCCGAATATGCCGCCGAAAGCGCCAGAACCACCGCGTCCGCATCCCCGCACATTGAGTAGTCCCCGTCATAGACCCGCACCCTATACGGAGAATATCCGAGCGAATGGGCAATATCGAGAGCGTCTGCCGCCGCCTTCGGCTTGTTTATGTCGATCAGCATTATCTCGTCGCACACGTGACCGTGCGCGAGGTTGAACGCCAGCGTGGATCCAACCGAGCCGCAGCCGGCGATCGCGACTTTGGTTCTTGACAGGCTCAAGGGCTTTTCCTCACTTTCTGACTCTATGGTAATTTCGCGTTTCGGAACGCTTCGCTGTACCCCGGATCGCGTTTTAACCGGCTTTCCGGCACATCCCGGAGCTTAGCTCTTAACACAAATTTACATGTCTCATTTCAGGTTCTGCATACGTATATCCTTACCCGGGAAGGCAAGAACCAAAAACTCCCCGAAAAGCCGGGAGGTTATCCTGTCGGCGTATCTTGCGCGTATCTCCTTTTCCCTGAGATTGGTGTTGATGATCACGGGCATTCCCCGATTTATTCTGGTGTTTATCAGATTATAAAACACCGAAACTGAAAACTGATTGTTTTCCTCAGTTCCGAAATCGTCTATAATGAGAAGATCACAGCCGAAATAACGTTCCGAGGCGTCGTCGGTATAAGCGTCCCCATAGCCGCGCCCGAACCTTTCACGGCTGAAAACAGAAATCAGATTCTGGGCGGTCTCGTATCTTACATCAAACCCCCGCTCGATTACCCTGCCGGCAATCGCGGTTGAAAGATGAGTTTTCCCCAGCCCAGTGTCGCCTATAAAAAGCATGGAGCCGGAGTCGTTTCCGAAATTCTCCGCGTACCTGAAGCATGTGTCATAGTTGTAACGCATGGCGGTTCTGTCCGCGCCGCTGTAAAAATCAAGTGAAAAATTTTCGAATTTCTGCTTTCCGAGAAGCACGCCGAGCCCCGAGCTTTCATATCCGAGAAGGACGCATTCCTTTCGCAGGCACTCGCACATTTTCACGCCGACGTAGCCCGTATCCCCGCATTTTCCGCAGAAATAGTGCGGCTCGGTGTAATCCGCCGGATATCCCTTGAGCTCAAGACAGTCCGCGCGGGCTTCCTCAAGCTCCCGGCTTTCGCTCTTCAGCGCCTCAATACGTTCCTCTCTCTGCGCTTCGGTCATATTCTCGGTTACAAGCGAGACGATAGACGCCCCCAGCTTAGGAAAGGCGGCGTCTATTTCCCTTAATTCCGGTATCTCCTCATGGAGCCTCCTCAGCCTTGCCTCCGCTTCCGCTTCGGCGCTTATTTTCCGGTCGCTTATTATAGATTTAGCCTTTGCCAAGGTCTCCGAGCTGAATCCCATACGCCTAACACCACGCCTTTCCGGGAAATTCTCCCTATAGATTGTTCACACCCCGGATCCCGCTCTATCCGTTATTATCCGGTTCCGTTTCCTGCATATTTTTATAGCTGCGCCTGAGCGCGAGACTGAAGAACTCGTCGGTATCAAAGCTTCCTCCGGTCTCGGATTTCGCCTTTTTCTCCTCTCTGAACGCCGAGACCGCCTCATTTGCCCCGGCAAGGTCCCGTACTCCGGAGGCATACCAGTTTTCGAGTATCTTGTTTGCGTAATCGAAATTGAACGCGCCCTTGCTGTCTACGGTTATCTCATACGCAAGATGTATGACATCCTCTCCGTACGAAAAATCCCGCACCCAGCGTTTTATCATCCCGTTTTCCTTCTGCGTATACGCCCTTCCTCCGATACCGAGCCATGTGCGGAGCTTACCCGCGATGCCGTCATAAAGCTCCATCTCCTTAAGATATTCGTCAAGCTCCTTCATAGAGGTTATACCGTTGTTTACGAGATCCGTCGCCGCGCGCTCTATATAACGCACGCTGCACCCCGGCTTCTTGCGGGTATAGTACGCCGCGACCGTAACGACAAACTCCGGGGTCAGACCAAGCCAATCGCACATACCGACCACCGAGCTGATCTCGGTCGGATTGAAGATGTGTCCTACGAGCTGCTGACACTCGTCGATCATGGATTTCATTCCTCCGCCGTCTTTTTCCAGTATGTCCGATATCTGAGCGCCGCTGTATTTAGGCGCCGAATTCCTGTGCGGCTTCTTTTCGCCCGCTTCATTTTGACGGCCGTTTTCCGCGTCCGGGGCGTTTTTCTCATTCGGGGACACTTCCACAGTCTCAGACACCGATACTATGCCGGTCCCTCTCCAGTACGCCATGGAGCTCTCCACCTCAGAGACGGCAAGCCCGGTCAGCTCCGCTATCTTGGACGCGGTAGCCGTTTCCCGTGAGTAAAGCTCAAGAGCGGCGAAAAGCACGCGAATATCCGAGGCGGTAGCGTGTCCGCCGATTATTTTTTCCGCCGCCGTTCCAGGTATAACCGTACACCTGCTGCCGTATACGACGTTATATTTTTTATCTGACATTATGTATCTACTACCCGTTAACTATCCTTTTTGGCTATGCCTTTCCCTCCCGCGTCAAGACAAAGAAGCATCAGCGCGTCGGTGAAATGAACGTTTTTTACCGTTATAAAATTGCTGAAAAGCTCAGCGTCCGTAAAATTCCATACCTCGCAGAAGCTGTCCGCGCCGCGCGGCATGTTAGGTCTTGCGCTCCCGCTGCCGTCCCCGAGCTTCGTTTCGGCAATTTCAATAACGCGTGAAGCGCTGTCCGCGGTTCCGGCAGTGATTATTATATGCGGCCGATGCTTTTCGATATATTCCGGAAACTCCGAAAAAGCGAGGAGTCCGTCAGCGGTCTCTTCTCCCGCGTCCGCGAAGATCGCCTTAAGCTTAAGCCCGCGCTTTGAAAATACCGGAGAGCCGGAAATGGCCTGCGCCAACGGGGTACTCCCCACCATAACGGCGCTGAACTTATCGGAAAGCTGAAATATGTCCGCCAGTTTTTTATATAAAACGGGTATGCTGTAGCCGTAGCTGCGCTGCCCCTGACAGCCGATGGCGCGGATATCGGATCTGACCTGCGATGGAGTCAGTCTGAGCTGACCCGCCAGCTCCTCTGAGCTTATCCTTACCTTACCGCTTCCGTAAAACCGGATAAGTATCCTGAAATATGCCGGAAGCCTGCGCACAAGAGCGGGAGAAAAAGATCTTTCCATAATATATGAATATCCTTTCTTTTACATAATCGCGTTTTGTGCGTTATGCGCTTTATTCGTCTCAGGTAAATTCAAGGGAAAAAAGCGTAAAGCCGCGCTTATTTCCCGGCGCGCAGGGTCTCCATGACATAATCCGCAAACTCCGCGCAGGTAGCGCCGGTGTCACGCCCGGTTATGACAAGTCTCTTCTCAGTGAACATGCAGACGTCAAGCGCCTTTTCCAGCGCGTCGGCACGATCCTGGAAGCCTATATGCGAAAGAAGCATTACGGACGCGCGAAGCATAGAGCAGGGATCGGCGTATTTGTCTCTTCCCTCGGCGACCATGCGCGGCGCGGAGCCGTGTATGGCCTCAAACATAGCGTAGCGGTGTCCGATATTCGCGGAACCTGCCGTTCCCACGCCTCCCTGGAACTCCGCCGCCTCGTCGGTTATGATGTCGCCGTAGAGGTTGGGAAGCACGAAAACCTTAAATGAGGTACGGCGCTTTTCGTCAATGAGCTTAGCCGTTGTTATATCTATAAACCAATCGTCCGTCTCTATTTCAGGATAATCCTGCGCTATCCTTTTGCAGATATCGAGGAATTTTCCGTCGGTAGCCTTGATTATATTTGCTTTGGTGATTATAGAAACCTTTCCTTTGCGGTTCTTTCTTGCGTACTCAAACGCGGAACGCGCGATGCGCTCCGTTCCCTCGGTCGTGGTAACGCAGAAATCGACGCTCAGCTCCGGAGTGACCGCCACTCCCTGCGACCCCACGGCATAGCTGCCCTCGGTATTTTCACGGAAGAACGTCCAGTCTATCCCTTTTTCGGGAACTCTCACGGGACGAACGTTAGCGTAAAGATCAAGCGCTTTTCTCATAGCTACGTTGGCGCTTTCAATGTTCGGCCACGGATCACCCTTTTTAGGCGTCGTCGTCGGACCCTTAAGGATAACGTGACACTCTTTTAGCTGCGACATGACCTCGTCCGGGATAGCCTGCATATGAGACGCGCGGTTTTCTATCGTAAGACCGTCGATAACTCTGAATTCCACCTTTCCCGCCTTCATTTCCTTTTCCAGCAGGTATTCAAGAACCCTCTGCGCCGCCGCGGTTATTACCGGCCCGATTCCGTCTCCTCCGCACACGCCGATGATTATCTTATCAAGCTTTGAAAAGTCGAGGTCCTCTTTGTTTGCCGTTATACGCTCGTTTCGCTCAAGCTGTGAGCGAAGCACCGCCTCGAATTTTTCCTTTGCGGCCGCTATCTCTTTTTCGTAATTTCCGATCGTCATGACTTTTGTCTCCTTATATATGTAATTTATAATTTTTATAGAATATATCCCTTGAGGCGCCTCCAAAATACGCGCCTGAGATATTTTAAATTTAATTTGAGGTCTTCTCAATTAACCCGGCGCTAAATATAACGAAGCCGGCTTTCGTCAAAAGCTGTCGTAAGCGAAGGCGTTCTGAGAAATGTCGGCTATGTGCCCCGCCATATACTCATGATAAGCCTGCGCCGCGATCATGGCGCCGTTATCTCCGCAAAGCGATATCGGCGGCATATAAAGCTCCACACCGGCGCCATCGCAAAGCTTACCAGCCGCGCTCCTCAGATGCGAGTTCGCGGATACTCCGCCGGCAATCACCAGCTTCTTTCTTCCGGTTCTCTCAAACGCAGTCGAAAGCTTATTGCAGACCGCCGAGGTAAACGCCCCGGTAAACGACGCCGCCATATCGGTTATCGATATTTTTTCCCCCTTTTGCGTAAGCGAGTTAATGGTATTCAGCGCGGCTGTTTTCAGTCCGCTGAATGAAAAATCAAGACTGTCGTCCGCTATCGCCGCCGAGGGAAGCCTGTATTTCTCGTGATCACCAGCGGAGGCGAGCCTGTCCATTTCCGCTCCGCAAGGATATTTGAGTCCCATAACTCGCCCTACCTTATCAAAAGCCTCGCCTGCGGCGTCGTCTCGCGTACGCCCCAACGTAACAAACTCAGTATAGGAGCGAACGTCTATAATGGAGGTATGCCCTCCCGATACGACAAGCGACAGAAAGGGGGGCTTCAGTTCGGGATACTGAAAATAACACGCCGCGGTGTGTCCTTTTATATGATCCACCGCCACAAGCGGCTTATGCGCGGAGTACGACAGCGCCTTGGCGAAGCTGACCCCTACCAGCAGCGCGCCTATCAGCCCGGGATTGACCGTTACCCCGATCACCTCCAGCTCTCTCACGCTTACCCCCGCATCCGTCAGCGCCTCCGTAACTATGTGACATATCGCCTCCGAGTGCGCGCGCCCCGCGATCTCCGGAACCACTCCGCCGTAAAGACTGTGGATATCCGTCTGTGAAGATACGGCATTTGAAAGTATCCGTTTTTCGCCGTTCTCCTCAAAACTCACTACCGCCGCCGCGGTCTCGTCACAGGAGCTTTCTATACCTAAAATAAGCATTTCTCTGAAATTCCTTTCTCCTTATATCAGGTATTTTATTTTTCATTGCGCCCCTTCGGGCGCGTACGCCATAAGCAGCGCGTCCTCGGTCGGTAACCGGTAATAGCCGCGCCTCACCCCGCTGAAGCAAAACCCGCAGCTTTTATACAGATTTATCGCCGCCTCGTTGGATGCGCGTACCTCCAGCATTATTTTCCCTCCGCGGCCGCGTTCATGCTCTATCAGGTATTCCATCAGCGCGCGCGCGTAACCCTTCCCGCGGAGCCCGGGGCTTACGGCGATCCTGAGAAGCTCCGCCTCGTCCTTCACTCTTTCGTCCAGTATAGCGTACCCTGCGGTATTGCCGGACTGCTCCGCTACCACAAAGACGTATCCGTCGGAGAGCGCCGCGCGAAGCGATTCCCGGCTCCAGGGAGAACTGAATATCAGAGCCTCAAGGCGGCATACCGTGAGAATATCGCTCTCCTTTGCGCGCCTTATTATCGGTGCGTCCGTCATAAAGCGAACGAGCCCTTTATTCCTTCGGTTATGCTGTCAAGACAGCGGTCATATTCCTTCTGCCCCATCAGAAAAGGATCCGGTATGTCCTCAGGCATAGCCGAAAATTTCGATGCGTATTGGGGAAAATCGTATATCAGCCTCATGAGGTGCTGCTTTGTCATAGCTATTACACGGTCGCATTCAGCGCATACCCGTTCGTCTATCCTTCGGGCGCGATGCGTCCTGTAATCATTTCCCTCAACGGGTGTGACTCCCGCTTTCTGCAGCGCCGAAACGGCGTTCTCCGCAATGGGATCGCCCGGATTTGCCGAAAGTCCCGCGGAAACAGCGTTATACCTTCCGCCGCCGAGATAATTCAGCACCGCTGCCGCCATGGGACTGCGGCAGGTGTTGCCGGTACACACAAAGCAGACCTTAAGAGGCTTATCCGGAATATCCCCGCACTTAAGAAGCTCGCTGAGCGTTTCTCCGTCCGCCTTATTCATTACCATGCTGTCCTGCATCAAAAATCATCATCCCTTCCAAATAAATGACCATTTGTTAAAAACCATAAATTTCATCTCGCGCCCGCCTCGAACCGTTATATTCGCCAGATACTATGCACATAAAAACCGACACTATGAAATACAGTTTAAAGCGACCCCAAAACGGCTTTTTGACCTCCCGTATGCCGTAAAAGAACCGATATTTCCCGACAGCCCGCGAAGGCTTTTGTTATTCGAAATAATCGCTGAGCTCGTCCCCGATATTCACGCAGCGGTTAAAGGAGCGGTCCATCAGATAACGTTCTCCGTCTTCGGTTCGGAAAAACTGTATATAGTAATACAGGTAATCGTATTCCTTGCTTGTAAAATATAAAAACAAAACGGAGTCGCTGTCAATGTCGCTCGGCATTTCGCACTGCTCGCCCTCAAGGATCAGGGACGCAGCCTTGATCGCCGCTTCATTCTGCATAATTCCTATCGGTATCGCGATCATTCCTACCTCGCAGACAAACGCCATGTTGATATCGAAATCCTGCAGGGAGGGTAAGGGATGCTCTATATTATAGTAAACGTCGTATATGTTGTCCTGGTCGGTGGTTATCAGCACCGACGGGTCCACTCCCGGGACCTTATAAAACTCCGTCTCCTTATATACTCCGTACGCCTTGTCCTTTGTCAGCTTGACCGGCTGATAGCACATCGGCGCGATGCTGTACGTTATCCCTGCCCTTTTGTCATATATCACGCTGCCTCCTGAGTCCGAGGTAAAATGCACCACCCCGAAATAACTGTTAAAAAACACAGCGGCAAGTATTGCCGCTACAAGAAACAGCAGAACTATGACTACCGGTATCACCGGGAAACCCTTTTTGGTTTTTGTTTTACTTGACATTTTTTCTCTTCATTCCCCCTTTGACCTTTAATAGCCCTTTCTTCCGGTCAGACTGTCGTCGTCGGATATCCATTCCTCCACGTTTATCTCACGGTAATCGTCCGGAGTGTTCCTTATTACGACGCGGCTTATTCCCGCGTTGATTATCAGTCTTTTACACATCGCGCAGCTGTTTGTGCCCGGAACAAGCTCGCCGGTCTTTGAGTCCAGACAAGCCATATAGAGCGTTGAGCCGAGCATCTGCTCCCTTGACGCGGATATTATCGCGTTCGCCTCGGAATGCACCGAACGGCACAGCTCATACCTCTCTCCGCGCGGGATGTTCAGCTCGTCCCTTATACATGAACCGAGATCGCTGCAGTTTTTTCTGCCCCTCGGCGCTCCGTTATACCCGGTTGATACTATAACGTCGTTTTTCACGATTATAGCCCCATATGATTTCCTGAGACAGGTGCTGCGGGTAGCGACAGTCTGCGCAATATCGAGATAATAATTTTCCTTGCTTACTCTTGTCATTTTGATGACCGTTCCTTTCTTGCGCGGACGGCGCTTTTTGTTCGCCCCGAGCGGCGCATATGCCGCGAAAGGCGTGTTAAACCCCAGACCTTTTACAGACGGGCAGGGCTCAGGTGAGCTTTGAGACAAATTCCTTCAAAAAATCCTTGAAACGCTCCCCAAACTCCGGATTTTTCGCCGCCTGCTCCACATTGGCTATCAAAAAACCCAGCTTTGAGCCCATATCATAACGCACACCCTCAAAATCCAGCGCCATCATGCCGTCACGGCGGGCAAGCACCCGCATGGCGTCGGTCAGCTGTATCTCTCCGCCGGCGCCCGGAGGAGTTTCCCTCAGTATCTCAAATATATCAGACGGCAGTATAACACGACCGAGCACCGCGAAATTCGTTATTATCTGGTCTCTTTTCGGCTTTTCGATCATGTCGCTGACCGTATAGACATTATCTGAAAAGGGCTTGGCGTCCAGAGTACAGTATTTCATTATAAGCTCGTCGCTTACCTGCTTTACGCCGAGAACCCCAAGTCCCGTCTTTTGATATATTTCCATCAGCTGAGAGACGACCGGCTTTTCCGAAAATATCACGTCGTCTCCATACAGAACCGCAAACGGCTCGCCCGCAGCGAACGCCTCCGCGCGAAGGACCGCGTGCCCAAGCCCCTTTGTTTCAAGCTGGCGCATAAAGGTTATATTGACACCCCGGCATATCGCCCGAAGAGAGCTTATCAGCTCCTCCTTGCCTGACTCGCGGAGCTTTTCCTCGTATTCAGGGGAGTAATCGAAATAGTCCTCGATCGCACCCTTCCCGCGTCCCGTAATTATAAGTATATCCGTTATGCCGCTTTTTGCGGCTTCCTCAACAAGATACGATATGGCGGGCCTGTCCACTATCGGAAGCATTTCCTTCGGTACCGCTCTGGCTATGGGAAGCATCCTTGTGCCGAGTCCCGCCGCCGGGATGACCGCCTTTGTTACTTTTTTTATTTCCACTGAGTTTTCCTTCCGGTTAACAATTAAACATTTAATATAAATATTATATTACACGCGCGGCTCTTCTTCAACCGGTACGGCGAATATTTAAAAAAAATGTTACATAAAACCGATTATAGTCCCATTTATTTCCCTCAAAAACTTTTCTTAAAAGGATATATGATTGAATCAGTCTAAGCGTGTTATTGCATCTTCGCCTCCGGCTTTTTGTAAGCTCAGAGAAACGCGGCGCACCTCCCGGCGCTCCGCTGAAGTCCGGAGAAGTCGGATACGGCGACGAAACCTCACTTCGGACTTATCCTCTCCAGAGAAATTTTGGGGAGGTTTCAGGAACCCTTTTTATAAAAAGGGTTCCTGAGAAAAAGGGGAACTTTTTGAAAAAAGTTCCCCCTTTTAAATCCCCTTCAAAAACTATTCTACTTTAAAAGTACTTTCCTGCTCTTTTCACGGAAGTCCTTTTCCATAAGCTTGATAAACAGCCCTCCCTGTACGCTCCTGTGCTGGAAGTGTTCCATAAGAGAGGTAACGGAATCATACCAGTCGTTCATCGGTACCCGTGACGGAGAGCGGTCGTATGTTCTCCAGACCGGTTCGATAAAGCGACGGAAATCGTCGTCTGATTCAAACATGGTCGCCGTCCAGACGATCCAGTCGGATTTGGTATATAACGCGCGGTTATCAAGCGGCATACCATAGGGATTTACATGGCGGAAATAACTTGCAAGCTCACTCTGTATAGCCTCGGCGGGGAAAATTCCCGTACCGAACAGCTTATCCCATACGGCGTTATATTTCAAAGAAAACGTTCCCTCTCGGTCAAATGCGAGCCGGTAGCTTCCGTCTCCGTTTTTGGCGGTATCAAGCCAGACGCGCGCCATTTCCCTTGCTTTTTTCAGATAAGACTCGGCTTTGCGCTTGGCCCCAAGCATCCGGAAAATGATTGAAAGACCCGCAAGTCCCATTATCGCCTTAAGCGAAAGATTGCAGTTGTGAGCAAGATGTCCGGCAAAGTCGTCTGTGCATAGCTGGTTTTCGGGATCCTGACCGTATTCGATAAGATATTTCGCCCACTGCTCAAGAACATCTATATGCTCCCGGATGAATGAGGTGTTCCCCTGCGCGACCGCAACGGACGCTGCCATTATCAGCATATTTCCGCATTCCTCGACCGGCATCTGCATCTCCATAGGATGCTTTCCGTCCTTTTCGCCGTAATACTGTCCGTTAAGAATAGGGTATCGTCCGGCGTCGTGCGGCGCGAAGTCATACGGCCAATTCTCGCTTGCGGCAAACCTGAATATCGGACGCATCATGCCTTTGACAAATTCGGGGTTATAATGAAGAAACATCGGTATAGACGGATAGCTCACATCCACTGTAGCCGCGCAGCCGTTGGAAAAGCACTCCTTTGAAACGAAAAGCAGCTGACCATCCTCGTCACACGCGGTCTTGTGAGCCGCGAAAACCTGGCGGTAGGCAAGCGAAAGCAGCTCGGCGTACTGTTCTCCTCCTGCTCTGCAGGCGTCTATATAAAGCTTATCCGAAAATTCCCGACATCTTTTTACCAACCTGTCATAGGACGCCGCCGCCTTTTCTATCGCCATTTCAATGGTCATTCCGTCGCGGTTCCACCAAGAGGAGAGCTTTTTGCCGAAATAGATAATACTGTTGATATCATCATAGGCAAACATTATCAGCGCCTCTCCCTCAGCCGACGCGGTAAGAGATGTAAGCTCGGTTTTTTTGCCGTCATCGCTTGCATATTTCGTTTTTCCGGCAGTAACGGAAGCCCCTTTTCCCTTAGCCGCGAGATAAAAATATCCCCAGTCTATACGCACGTCGTCTCCGGAACGGTTAAGTACATTTTGCTCGGAATTGCCCATACGCATGCACGGTATACCGGAAATATCCGCCTCCGACGCGACTACCGGCGACTGACCGGCCTTGTCAAGACAGATCTCTTCCGATACAGAAACGGTAAATCCGACGGAATGCTTTGCGCTGTCAACGGATTCGTATGTAAGCTTAAGATAGCTCACGGGACGGCTGACCAGATCAGGATCGTCCGGGAGCAGCGGAGTCAGGAAGAACGCTTTTATCCTTACCATCCCCGCCTCAAAAACATAAGTTGTGGATAGGGCGTCGACATCAAGAGATATCTGCTCTGCGGGAGCGTCGTCGGAGACGCCCATAAAACGAAAAATTTTACCGTCTACATTTACAAGACCTAACATTGAATTGGGCTTGCCAGTCCAATGGCAGACCGTTTTGTCTGTCAGCCTGTCGGCGGGCGACCAAACCGAAAAGTATGGGTCAACGGTAATAAGCGGTACAGAAGGTGCTCTTAGTTTCATATTTTTCCTTTCACGCCGCATCTGCGGCATTTTTTATTTTCAGGATGCATCACATCCATGTTTTATTGTTTATATGAAATTAATTTTAATCAGTCACCCATGCCGTCAGAGGCGGCTCAAATAGACAAGATAAATTTTCGTGCTTCGTTCTACGAAGCAAAAGTACTATGTACTTTTAGAAAATTTGGGCGTGAAATCACCTGCATTCTGATGCGATCAGATTAATCTTTCACGCTAATCTCCCATGCCGAAAATTTTCGTGTTTTGCTCCGCAAAAAAATTTATGAGTGAAACCGTCCGCGTTCTGACACGATGAAATATAGCTTTCACGCTATCTTACACATGACATTCGGATAAATATGATTAATTTTCGTGTTTTGCTTTAGCAAAACAAAAAGCGTTCAGCTTTTTAGAAAATTTACGCGTGAAACCGTCCGCGTTCTGACACGATGAAATATAGCTTTCACGCTAGATCCTGAACTGCTTAACCGGCTTTATCGCGCTTCCGTCCGGGTATATCCGCACCCTTCCGAGAGCAAAAAAACCATCTTTATCGCAAAGCCGAACTAAAGTATTTTCCGGAATGTGTGTTCCCAGCTTATTCTGGTATAATTCGCATCCGCACAGTCCGAGACGCGCGTAAAAGTCCGCAAGCTTTACCCCCGGACAGCCTGAAAACAGCGAATCGACCGGGCGCAGACAGGAAAGGCGTTGGTTTTCATCCATATCCGAAAGCCGGTCGAGCGTCACGCTGTCCTCAAGTCCGAAGTCGCCGCAGGAGAGGCGGACAAGCGAGGACATAACGCCTCCTGTCCCGAGCGCTTTTCCTATGTCCGAGCATAACGTCCGGATGTACGTTCCTTTTGAAACTCTGACAAGAAGCCTGTATTCAGCCCGGTCTTCGGTAGGCATCACTTCAAGCGCGTCCACCCTGACAGGCCTTGGAGCCCGCTCAATCTCTCGTCCCGCGCGCGCAAGCTCAAGCAGCTTCTTTCCGTCCACCTTCAGCGCGCTGTACATCGGAGGAACCTGCAAAATGTCACCCCGAAAGCTTTCCGCGGCTTCTCTGACACTCGCGGGTGAAGGGAAAATGCCTTCGTACCTGCCTGTGATTTTACCTGTAATATCCTCAGTATCGGTGGTAATACCCAGCCTTAATCCCGCCAGATACTCCTTTTCCTCCGACACAAGAAACTCACTGGCCTTAACCGCCCGTCCTATCATTATGACAAGAACTCCCTCGGCAAGCGGATCGAGCGTACCCGTATGACCAACCTGCTTAGTGCCGAACATCCGTCTTATCTTATATATTACGTCGTGTGAGGTACACCCGGACGGCTTGTTGACACATAGCACGCCGCCGACCGTTCTTATATCACACATAGCCTATCACCGACTGAATCGCTTCCGTGACCTTGTACTCCGCGTCCCGCGGCGAATCAGCCGTTATAGTCGCCCCGGCGGCCTTCTCGTGACCTCCGCCGCCAAAAAGCCCGCACAAACGAGCGGCGCTCACAGACGCCCCCGAACGCATGGATATCTTAAAGCTTTTGCTGTCATCCGCGCTCTGCCGAATGGATACGGCAAGCTGGATGCCCTCTATCTCTCTGAGCTTAGAGGCGAGTCCGCCGACGTCCTCGTCGGTAAGTCCGTTTTCCGCCTTCATTTCATTTGTTATAGTAATGACCGCCATCGTTCCGGAGCGATACAGGTTAAGGTTATTGAGCATTACCCGTTCGGCAACCGCTTCGTTTACCGTCTTAAGCTCGAACAGGCGGTAGGAAACATCGCTGTGTTCGGCTCCGGCGTCTATCAAATCGGCGACTATCCGCATGGTTTTTGACGTAACGTTCGGGTATTTGAAGCATCCGGTATCAGAGGCTATGGCCGCGTACAGACATGTCGCAGACTCTTGTGTCAGCTTTCCCTTGCCTATCTCCCCCAGTGCCTTTATGACGGCAAAAATAAGCTCGCCTGTCGCCGCGGCGGTACCGTCGATATAATTATAACGCGCATACTCGGATCCGCCCGGATGGTGATCTATCTTCAGATCTATAAAACCGGTCGTTCTGGATCCGTACTCGCCGAGCAGCGACGGCTCTGCCGCGTCTACCGCGCATATAAGATCCGGGGTAAAGCCTTTATAGCTGTCCTCTCTCAGAGAGTCTCTCATGCCGCATATAAACCGCAGACGCTTTGGAATTTGGTCGGCGCAGGCAACGTTTACCGTCTTTGAAGCGGATTGCAGAGCGCTTTTTAACGCGAAGGCGGAACCGAGCGTATCGGCGTCCGGATTTATGTGTGACAGTATAAGTATATTTTGCTTTTCGCCGAGCATTGCGGCGATCTCAGGAACCGTTATATTGCTCATATTTGTTACCCAATTCGTCTTATTTTATCTGAATGCTTTTATATTGCAGGATCGTAAGGAAAGGTTTTTGAAAATTTGGTATTTTTTTATGAAATAAAGCTTGAGACGCCGCCCAAAGCCCATGTTCAGGGACATTTTTGAAAAATTGTCCCTGAAAACCCTCAAAAAACTTTTAAAGATTAAGCGAAACTATATCAGTCTATAAACACGCTTCGCGTTCTCTGTGGTTATCCGGCATATATCGGCATATGATACTCCGCGCAGTTCGGCAAGCCGAGCCGCGGTATGGCGCATCAGCGTGGAATCGTTACGCTCCCCGCGATGCGGAACAGGCGCGAGATACGGGCAATCGGTCTCAAGAAGCATCCTGTCCATCGGGACCACCTTCGCTACCTCAGGGAGCTTCGCGGCGTTTTTAAAGGTCAGAACCCCGGAAAAGGATATGTACCAGCCGAGCTTTACCAGCTCAGCCGCCATTTCCGGACTGCCGCTGTAGCTATGAAATATTCCGCTCACACCGGGATGACGGAGAACTATATTCATACAGTCGCCGTGAGCCTCTCGGTCATGGATTATCACCGGCTTTTTCAGCTCCTCAGCAAGAGTAAGCTGAAGCTCGAACCATTTTTTCTGAAGCTCCCGCGACGGCTCGTCCCAGTGATAATCAAGTCCGATCTCACCCAGTGCGACGTTTTTGGGGTGAGAAAGGTAATGTCGAAGTATATCGAGCGTGTCCGGATTTTTCTCCGCGCTTAAAGAATCATTTGGATGAAGTCCGGCGCTTGCGTAAATAAAATCGTATTTTTCCGCAAGCTCAGTCGCTTTGGATAGCGTGTCAAAGGAGCATCCGACGTCTACGGCGTAACCGACTCCGTTTTCTCGCAGTGAGGCTATAACCTTATCCCGATCGGCGTCAAATCTCGCGTCGTCATAATGCGCATGGGTATCGAAAAGCACACATCCCGATTCAAGCCCTGTCATCCGACCCTGTCTCCGATATCGGCACCGTCGTCGGCAAACAGCACCTTTACATTGTCGCTGTCGTGCCCTCCCGCGGCAAGTATCATTCCGTTGCTTTCCTCGCCGCACATAACCCGCGGCTTGAGATTCGCTACCATAACCAGCTTTTTCCCTATAAGCTCCTCCGGCTTATAGTACCTTGCGATGCCGGACAGCACCTGCCTTGTCTCAAAGCCGAGGTCAAGCTTGAATTTAAGCAGTTTTTTTGATTTTTCCACCGGTACGCACTCAAGCACCTTCGCAATCCTCAGATCCGGTTTGATAAAATCGTCAAATTCTATCATCGGAGCCAGCGGCTCGTATTTCCTGTCGGCAGCTTCTTCTGTCTTGACTTCGTTATCCATATTTTTTACGTCCTCATCTTTTTTATTGTTTTCAGCGGCTTCACCGCTTATCTTTTTAAATAACTCATTTTCGTCTATCCGCGCAAACAGCACCTCCGGCTCGCCTGTCACTGAGACGGGTCTGAGACCTCCGAACCCGGTCTCTTTGCAGTCAGAGGCAAGACATTTTAATATCCGATCCGCCGTTCCGGGTAAAAACGGGGTCAAAAGCACCGCTCCGATACGTATGGTCTCAAGAAGATTGTACAGAACGGTCCCAAGACGCGCCGCCGCTCCTTCGGTTTTCGCAAGAGTCCACGGCGCGGTCTCGTCTATATACTTATTTGCCCGGCGGAACATATCGAATACGGCAGAAAGCGCGTCGGAGACGTGATAGCTGTCCATGCGCTCCCGCACAAGCCTGACCGTACCGGAGACGGTCTCTTTAAGCTCCGTGTCCGGTCCCTCGTTTTCTCCCGGGGATTGTATCACTCCGTTAAAATACTTTTTGTTCATCGTTACGGTACGGTTTACAAGGTTTCCGAGATTATTCGCCAGATCGGAGTTATATGCGGCCGCCATGCTCTCGTATGTTATACTGCCGTCGGCGGCATACGGCATGGCGCTGAGAGTGTAATAACGAACCCCGTCAACGCCGAAAAGCTCCGCGAGCTCGTCCGCGTACATCACGTTGCCTTTGGATTTTGACATTTTGTCCGTCCCGAAATTCAGCCATCCGTGGCCGTATATCTTTTTCGGGAGCGGCAGCCCGAGCGCGAGCAGCATTATCGGCCAATAGATCATGTGAAAGCGTACGATATCCTTACCGATGATATGTACGTCGCACGGCCAGTACCTTTTGAACAGCTCTCCTTCCTCGTCTACATTGTATCCGAGAGCGGTAATATAGTTTGAAAGCGCGTCGATCCAAACATAAATGACATGCTTCTCGTCTCCCGGAACCGGTATTCCCCATGTAAATGAGCTGCGGGTCACGCAGAGATCCTGCAGTCCGGGTCTAAGGAAGTTATTGACCATCTCCTTCAAACGCGACTGCGGCTCGACAAATCCGGGATTTTCCTCGATATGCTTCATCAGACGGTCGGCATATTTGCTCATTCTGAAAAAATACGCATCCTCGCGCACACGCTGCAGCGGTCTTCCGCAGTCCGGACAAAGTCCGCCCGTGACCTGTGTGTCGGTAAAGGAGGCCTCGTCCGGTACGCAGTACCAGCCCTCATAAACGCCTTTATAGATATCGCCCTGCTCGTAAAGCTTTTTGAATATCGCCGCTACCGCCTTTTCGTGGTATTCGTCAGTTGTGCGTATGAATTTGTCGTAGCTTGCGCCTACAAGCGACCAGATGCTTCTCACCTTTTCGTATACGCCGTCGACAAACTGCTTAGGAGTTATGCCGAGCTCTTTAGCCTTCGTTTCGATCTTAATGCCATGCTCGTCCGTTCCCGTGAGGAAAAAGACGTCGTAGCCCATCTGACGCTTATAGCGTGCGATCGCGTCCGTAAGTATTACCTCGTAGGTATTTCCGATATGCGGCTTTCCGGAGCAATAAGGTATGGCGGTGGTCAAATAAAATTTTTCTTTCATGGTCTTTGTCGCGTCCTTTCCGCCGTCCTATATTGTTTTGACATAAGACGACAGTATTGATATCTGATTGCGTTATTTTTTATATTTGTTTGCGCGGCGGCTTTTTTATTCGCCGCGATTCGAAGAGTTCAATGTAAAAATATGGCTTTAATACTTTGTTATGTAAAGCGGCGCAAGCCGTAGCTGATATGCGCCGCGTAAATTTCGTTTTTTAGCTTAAGCTTCCGCTCCCGGAACGTATCTCCTCCGCTATGCACGCAGAGCGTGCCGCGTCAAGAGTCCAGGCGTACGGAAAATATATAAAGAGAAGCCCGATGCCGAAAAGCGCGGCGCCGAACAAAAATCTTACGGCGGAACTGAAAAACGCTCCGAGACTTTCGCGTCTTCGCCCGGTCATGGCGTATTTGCTCATCCTGTCGGCGTAACCCCTGCCGTCGCTTTTTTTGTTACCCTTCATAATGAATATCCATTCAAGGGAATGCTTTTCGACTG
The DNA here is from genome assembly GCA_944393415.1 of uncultured Clostridia bacterium. Taxonomy (GTDB): domain Bacteria; phylum Bacillota; class Clostridia; order Oscillospirales; family CAG-272; genus SIG673. Next base: position 21,607 of record CALYAD010000053.1, read on the forward strand.
ATAGCGCGAGAAGAATCAGTATAATAGCTCCGGCTATCAGTACGACCGCTCTGCCGGTCTCCCGCCATATGATAAACGCAAGAGAAGAAAGCAAAAGTATTCCAAGGATACGAAAGATAAAGGTAAAGAGTATTTTTAAGCTCCTCGAAAATCCGGAAAAACCGGAAAACGCGTAAAATAACGGGTTTATTCCGTCGCCTTTGCCCTCTCCGTAAAAAGAGAGCGCCAGCCGTTTCCCTCCGATAAAGAGCAGACCGTAAAGCATAAACCCGACGAACGCCGAGACAGAGCAGTAAATAATCGTAAAGGTTTCCGAAAGCGCGATATGTCTGTAAAGCAGTATATATACCGACGCGCAGATGAACGTGTAGGATATCATCAGCGCGAGTATCAGCAAGGCCGCGCCAAATAATATTCCCCTGTGACTTCTTCGTAAACGTTTACTTTCGCTTTTCCAATACCGTAACCTCAGTGAACGGTATTTTCTCTCAGAAAATTTTTTTATTTTTTGCTTCATTTCCCTAACCGTGCCTTTCCGGAGCGTATTTCTCACGCCGTTTTTAGTTAATATGGCATATTAAGGGAGAAAATATGCGCGGAAAACACGGTAAACCGATTATTTTAAAACTCTATCGGTTATGGAAATTTTATATAAATTCATATTTAAATAAGTCAAACGCGGAGACGCTCCTATTACGACACGAAATAACAGATTATTTTCTCAGCTTATCCAGAATTGCGCTGAACCATTCGGGAAGCTCCGAGTCCCAAAACATATACTCGCCGGTTGAGGGATGATTAAATCCAATGGACTTTGCGTAAAGACACTGTCCGTCAAACAGCTCCGGATTATGCTTTTCGAAAGCCGTGTTTCCGCCGCCGTAAAGCGCGTCTCCCGCAAGCGGATGACCGATCGACGCCATATGCACTCTTATCTGATGAGTGCGGCCTGTTTCCAGTTTTAATTCCGCGTAAGTAAAGCCGTTTAAGCGTTCGAGCACCCGATAATGCGTTATCGCCTCGCGGCCGTCCGCACATACCGCCATTTTCTTGCGGTCGCTTGGGTTTCTGCCTATAGGTCTGCTTATAGTTCCGACGTCTTCTTTCAAGCCGCCGGTAACGACGGCATGATATATCCGATCCGCCTTGTGCTCCTTGATCTGGGCGGCAAGCGACAGATGGGATCTGTCGTTTTTCGCAACAACCAAAAGACCCGCCGTATCCTTGTCTATACGGTGTACTATTCCCGGGCGGATAACTCCGTTTATGCCGGAAAGTCCGTCCTTGCAGTGCCAGAGGAGCGCGTTGACCAGCGTTCCGGTGTAATTTCCCGCAGCGGGGTGAACCACCATGCCCTTGGGCTTGTTTACCACCAGCAGGTCGTCGTCCTCATAAACTATAGTCAGCGGTATATTTTCCGGCAGCGCCTCGTCCGGAACGGGTTCGGGATAGTCTATTTCTACCTCGTCGGTATCTGAAAGCCTGTAGTTTTTTGGCTTTGACGCTCCGTTTACAGAAACGAATCCGTTTTCTATAAGCTTCTGCGCGGCGGACCGTGTGATCTTTTCCGTTTCGGATATATAAATATCAAGTCTTTCTCCGCTCAAAACAGCCTCCCGCGTATATTTAGGACGATATCGTGAAAGCCGTATATATCGAGTCCTAATACAGATATTTCACGCTTTACTTTTCTAAAAGCTAAATGCTTTTTGTTTTGCGGCGCAAAACACGAAAATTTTTCATATTTATTAAAAACCAATTAAAACGGAAAAACCGATTAAAACGGTTTTTTAGCCGCCTTTGGCGGCATGAGGTGTAATAATATTTCTTATCGGTCCTTGTCCCCGTTTTCCGGATCCTTGTCCGAAGCGGCTGCCTCAGCGGCTGATTTTTTTTCTCCCGCGCTTCTTATCTCGGCACGTATATAATAAATAATCAGCAGCGCAACGCCGACACACACGAAGGAATCCGCGCCGTTGAAGATCCATTTCCATAGATTAGGAAACGCGCAGAAGTCTATGAAATCTATCACGACTCCGTAAAAAATCCTGTCTATCATGTTGCCTATCCCGCCTCCGATTATGAGCGAAAGCGAGACGCTGAAAAGCGGGGAATCCTCCTCATAAAAAATCAGCATGGCTCCAAGAAACAGAATCATTACGGCGGAAACCGTCATAAACAGCCACCGCGCGTCGGAAAACGATCCGAACGCGGCGCCGTCGTTTGTAATGTAAGTTATATGAAGCACGTTTTTTATCAGCGGGATACTCTCCCCAAGCTCCATGTTATTCATGACGAGCTGTTTGGTGATAAAATCGACAAGCACCGATACAATGATAACGGAAAGGGAGACGATCGCTCCCTTTTTCCGTATTTTGACCTTTAATTTCACTTTCAAAGCCCCAGTATTTTTTTGCAGCGTGGGCAGATATGCTCCCCGTCAATATATATTGCTCCTACGGAATGCTTCCAGCAGCGCGAGCATTTATCGCCGTCTGCAGGATATACCTTGACGTCAAGCCCGTCCGGGCTTTCAGACTTTACGAGCTCTGTCTGTGAGACGATAAATACATCGGACAGCTCGTCCGTGCCGAAACCGGAAAGAAAATCATACTTTCCGCCGCCGGCAGTAAGCTCGACCTTAGCTTCAAGAGATTTTCCTATCATACCCGAGGTACGCGCTACCTCAAGAGCCGAAAGGACAGTGTCGCGCAGCTCAAAGAGAGCGTTATATTTTCTTTCGATCTCCGCGAACGGCTCGCTTTCATCGTACGCCGGCATCTCGTTGAGAAGCACGCTTCTTGTATCGTCTGAGGGAAGGTGAGGCATTGTCTGCCAGATCTCCTCGGAGGTAAAAGCGAGTATCGGAGAGATAAGGCGTGTAAGCGCGGAAAGCACCGTATACATAGTCGTCTGAGCCGCGCGTCTTCCCTCCCCGTCTTTTGTATCGACGTAGGTCCTGTCCTTTGAGATATCTATATAAAGCTTTGACATCTCGGTTGTGCAGAAATTGCTTATCGCGTGATATACGATATGGAACTGACACGCCTCGTATGCGTCGCGCACTTCCTTTACAAGCTTATTGAGCCTTGCAAGCGCCCACTTGTCGAGCTCGGGAAGCCTCTCCGCCGGCACCATATCCCTTTCCGGATCGAAATCGGTTCCGGCGCTGCCGAGGTTGCCCATGAGTATTCTCGCGGTATTCCGTATTTTCCTGTATACCTCGGAAAGCTGCTTTAATATCTCCTTCGATATCCTGGCGTCGACCGTAAATTCGACCGACGATACCCACAGTCGAAGTATATCCGCTCCGTAGGTGTCGATTATCTCCTGCGGAGACACCGCGTTGCCCGCGCTCTTATGCATCGCCTTACCGTTTCCGTCAACGGTCCAGCCGTGCGTTATTATTTTCTTATACGGAGCGACACCGCGCGTGGCTATGGAGGTAAGCATGGAAGACTGGAACCAGCCTCTGTACTGGTCTCCGCCTTCAAGATAAACGTCGGCAGGGAACTTCAGCTCCGGTCTTTCCTCAAGCACGGCGGCGTGAGACGAGCCTGAATCGAACCATACGTCCATTATGTCCTTTTCCTTGGTAAAGCCTTTGCCGCCGCACCAAGGACAGGCAAAGCCGCTCGGAAGTATCTCCTCAGCGCTCATATCATACCAGGCGTTGGAGCCCTTTTCCCTGAACAGAGCCGATACCGCTCCGATGGTCTCGTCGTTTATTATATATTTTCCGCAGTCCGAGCAGTAGAATATCGGAAGCGGCACTCCCCAGTTTCTCTGACGGGATATACACCAGTCCGTTCTCTCGCGTATCATAGCCGTCATGCGGTCCTTGCCCCACGCGGGAAGCCATTCTATACCGTCGCAGGCCTTGACAGCCGCATCGGTCATATCCCTCACCGAAGCGAACCACTGCTCGGTCGCGCGGTAGATTATCGGGTTTTTGCATCTCCAGCAGTGAGGATACGAGTGAACTATCTTTTTAGTTGCCAGCAGGGCGCCGCTTTCCGATATATCCGCAAGTATCGCCTTGTTCGCTTCGGCGGTGGTAAGTCCGTTGTATTTACCGGCCTCGACCGTCATTCTTCCCTTAGCGTCGACCGGTACGATAAGCTCGGGAAGTCCGGGATATTTTCTCCATACCTCAAAGTCCTCCGCGCCGAATCCGGGAGCCGTATGAACACAGCCCGTGCCGCCGTCGAGAGTGACATGCGCTCCGCATATGACATGTGATTCCCTGTCCATAAACGGATGCGCGGCTTTCATGCCCTCAAATTCACGGCCCTTTATGACCGCCAGAGTCTCATAATTTTCAACCGCGGCTTCCTTCATTACGTTCTCAGCCAGAGCGGAAGCGATAATATACGCCTCGTCCCCGGCTTTAAGGACCGAATATTCGTAGTCGGCGTTAAGACAGATACCGAGATTCCCCGGAAGCGTCCATGTGGTAGTCGTCCATATAACGAAATACACTTTTTCCGGTATCCCCGGAATTTTACTCAGTTTGCCTCCGAGATCGTCTGTGACCTCGAATTTGACATATATGGAATCGCACGGGTCGTCGCTGTACTCTATTTCCGCCTCGGCTAAAGCTGTCTCGTCGTATGGGCACCAGTATACCGGCTTCATGCCCTTGTAAATATAACCTTTTTTCGCCATTTCGCCGAAAACTTCTATCTGCCTTGCCTCATACTCCGGCTTCAGCGTAAGATAAGGATTGTCGAAATCCCCTATTACTCCGATGCGCTTAAAGCCCTTTTTCTGTCTTTCCACATAAGAAAGCACAAAGTCCCTGCACTTATCCCTGAATCCGGACACAGTAAGCGTGCTGCGGTCAAGTCTGGTCTGTTTGATTATAGCGCTCTCTGCCGGAAGCCCGTGACAGTCCCATCCGGGGACATACGGAGAACAATAGCCCGCCATATTATGATAACGGACAATAAAATCCTTGAGCAATTTGTTTAAGGCATGTCCTATATGGATATCTCCGTTGGCGTAAGGAGGGCCGTCGTGAAGCACATACTTCGGCTTCCCGGCATTTTTCTCCATAACGAGCTTATAAATATTTTTCTTTTCCCACTCCTCAAGTATTTCCGGTTCTCTTTGAGGAAGATTTGCTCTCATGGCAAAGTCTGTCGATGGAAGATTCAGTGTTTTTGAAAAATCGGTTGCCATTTTTATATATCCTTTTAATTAATAGCTGTGTTTTACTGATATATTTTCAGTTTGATCCAAACTGATGCGCGTACTCGACTTCCGGGATCGATTACACCGCGCCCGGTCCTTTTCCGACGGTCAAATGCGGGTTTTCAGACTTCCGGCAGACAATAAGCGGCACAGTAAAATATTGACATGACAATGATAAGCGGAATATCCGCTGTCCCGGGATGCCGGTCGGTAAGAGGCCGCAGCAGAAGACGCACCGGGAAAACGAACATCTCGCATTCCGTGCGTATGTTCCTTTCGACCTTGCTGCCGGCAAGCCCAAACCAGGTTAGCACCGGATAATAGCAGAGCGCCGTCTGTATGTACAGCAGCAGACGCAGAGTCTCAGCGATAAACCGGAGCAGTTCTATCATGCTATGTCAGGAAGGGTCCTGATCATCTGTCGCGACCTGCACTCCGTACGGTGTAAGAAGGAAGGTGCGGTCGGCGGGACGTTCGATCTTACCTTGTATCGCGTATATAAATCCCGCGATAAAGTCGATCATTCTTCTTCCGTCGGAATCATTCATTTCGTCAAGATTCAGCACTATCGTCTGACCGAGCTTCAGGCTGTCGGCGATATCGTGAGCATCCTTGTCGCTGAGCTTCTTCGGACGGACGACCTTCATCTGCAGAGAGCCCTGAGCCGTTGTTTCTCTTGTTCTGATCTGTTCCACTGTTTGTATCTCCTTTTCGTTATCTTCAAAATACGGATCCCGCGAAAAATTTAACGTTGAATTTGTTTGTGGCACGGGGTTCCTTGAGCCTCTTGGGCTTTTTGTGGATTTCCAGAATTCCATTGCTACCTCCTGAATTTTCATATCTTTTAATTTTATTTCCGAAAGCCTGATATTGTCCGGTTAAACCGGTACCTACCGACTGATTCGTTTTCCTGTTTTTTGTTTTTTCCCTCAGACGCGTTTATCCGTCACATTGTCCGGTTTCGGTCTCTTACCGAAGATCGCAGAGCCGAGCCTTACAAGGTTTGCCCCGCATTCAAGCGCCTCCGTGTAGCTCTCAGACATTCCCATGCTGAGCGTTTCCATGAATACGCCGGGAATGCGCACGGCTGAGATACGGCAAAAAAGCTCTCTTACACGGCTGAAATATTCTATGTACTCGCTGCGCGAGCTTCCCGCCGGCGCCATCGTCATAAGTCCGGAGACACGTATTCCGGCTACCTCGGAGGCTTGTCTGACAAAATCCTCCGCGTCCTCCGGAAACACACCTCCCTTTTCGGCTTCCCTTGCGACGTTTATCTCCGCCAGCACCGGCATCACCCGGCCTATAGCGGCGCTTCGCTTTCCGATTTCCCTTGCAAGCGAAATACTGTCAAGCGAATGTATCATCTCCACCTTGTCTACTATCTGTCTGACCTTGTTTGACTGCAGACGTCCGATAAAATGAATATGCAGCCTCTCTTTATCGAGAAGAGGATATTTTTCTGCCAGCTCCTGCGCTTTGTTCTCTCCGATATAGCTGATACCCAGCTCCCGAGCCGCGTAATTTATGACCTCCGCGTCCACTGTTTTTGTAGCCGCAAGCAGTATCACGTCTGACCCGACCGAAGCGCTCCGGATACGCGCCCTTATATTATTAAGATTATTCGCTATAAAGCTTTTATATTCCTCGGTCATTGTAGTTAAATATCACTCCCGCACACGCCGATTACGGCTTTTATGGATTATTTTGTATAATTTTCCGGTTTTTTCAGTGATAAAAACAGCTTATTTACCGTAATGATACCAGTATAACATATTTTAATTAATATTTATAATATTTATCGCAGAATTTACAATAAATTCAAAATTATCCTGTCCCTCAGGGCATTTATCGGGGTATATCCAGTTTATTTCCGGGTTTCTTCTGAACCATGTCAGCTGACGCTTGGCGTATGCGCGTGAGCTTTTCTTTATCTCCTCCACCGCCTCGGAAAGCGTGCAAACGCCGTCAATATATGATAAAAGCTCTTTGTATCCTATTGCCTGAGAAGCGGTCGACGCGCGGAAGCATGGAGTATCAAGCCGTTTGACCTCGTCAAGAAGTCCTCTGTCCATCATGATATCCACCCGCTTGTCAATACGGCGGTAAAGGATTTCACGGTCATGGTAATCAAGGCCGATTACGGTGGCGTCATATTTATCACCGTTCTCCCGGGATTCCCTGTCCCAGACAGTTTTGGTCTTTCCGGTAACATGGTATATTTCAAGCGCGCGTATAACCCGCCTTACGTTATTTCTGTGAATCTTCCCGGCTGCCTCCGGATCAACGGATAGCAGCTGTGCGTACAGCTCGTCCGGACTCTTTTTCATTAAAGCCGCCCGATACTCCCTGTCTATACCGGCGTCCGAAAGGCGTGTTCCTTTCAGCACGCTGTCAAGATAAAGCCCCGTGCCGCCGCAGAATATCGGCGTCTTATTACGCGATATTATATCATCCGCCGCATTCTCGGCAAGCGATACATAATCCGAACAGGAAAAGCTTTCACCACAGGAGATAATGGAGGTCAGGTGATGCGGTACCCCGCGTGCTTCCTCAGCGCTTACCTTGGCTGTCCCGATATCCATTTCTTTATACACCTGCATGGAATCACAGGATATGATTTCTCCGTCAAGCCTTAACGCAAGCTCCACCGCCAGCGATGTCTTGCCTGACGCCGTAGGACCTGCCACGGCTATAACTTTTGCCTTATTCATATTTTCTTCATCCCGTCTGTCGGAAGAGCGCCGTATGCGGAAATCATCATATCGCATATCACCGCCGCTGTAATCGATTCCACGCACGGAAGAGCGCGTATTGCTATGCAGGGATCGTGCCTGCCCTTTATCTCTATTTCCGTATCAGTCAGGGTCGAAAGCGAAACAGTGCGCTGTTTTTTCGAAATGGAGGCGGTGGGCTTAAACGCCACGCGGAAAACCAGTGGCATTCCGTCGGTTATACCGCCCATCACCCCACCGCAGTTATTTGTCTCTGTCACGATTCTTCCGTTACGTATACGAAACGGATCGTTGTGCTCGCTTCCGCGCATCCGGGTCGCCGCAAATCCGGTTCCGAATTCTATACCCCGCACCCCTCCGAGTCCGAACACGGCGGCTGAAATACGGTTTTCCACACCGTAGAAAAGCGGATCTCCCAGTCCTGCCGGAAGTCCGGTAACTGCAATCTCCGTAATTCCTCCAAGTGAATCCCCGTCCCCCGCGGCAGCGGCAAGCTCGGCTTTCATGCTCCGCCCCGCCTCAGGAGACAGTACAGGAAAATCCCCTGACAGTACCTTTTCAAAGTCAAATGAGGTTACCTCCGCCGGATCAAAAGGTATATCCCGCGTATTGCCTACGGAATAAAGATGCGAACCGATAAATATCCCGCGCGCGGAAAGGTACTGCTTCAGAACGCCTCCTATAGCGCAGAGCGGCGCCGTCAGACGCGCGGAAAAATGTCCCCCGCCCCTCAGATCGATATCCTTACCGTACCGCACCTGTGCGGTATAATCAGCGTGGGACGGGCGCGGAGTATCGGAAAAACCGTAATCCGAGGATCGGACGTTTCGGTTGTATATACGCACCCTCAGCGTCTCCCCGTTCGTTACACTGTTTGTAACCCCGGATTCAAACTCAGGTATATCGTCCTCTTTTCTTTTAGTAGTAAAAGGCAGATTCCCGCCCTGTCTTCGTTTCATAAACGCGGCAAGAGCCTCGCGGTCTATTTTTATTCCGGCGGGAATACCGGTAGCCTCGGCGCTTACCCAGTCTCCATGGGATTCTCCCGAAAGCTTTATCTTCAGGCTTGTTCCGAATTCAGAGGTCATTGCGTCCGCTCCTTTTTATCCTCGGAAAAGGTTATTTTTCCCCCGCAGGCGGCAAAATCATCAAAAAATCGGGGGTAGGATTTTTTTACCGCGTCAGAGCCCGTTACCGTAACGTCTCCCCTGCTTATGACAGAGGCGGCGGCGCAGCTCATTACTATGCGATGGTCATTAGCGCCGTCCGCCGTTCCCCCCGCAAGCTCTCCGGTCCCATATACCTCAAGTGAATCGCCGTACGCCTGAGCTTTTCCTCCAAGCGCCCGGATAAACGCCGCGGTGGTCTCTATACGGTCGCTTTCCTTAAGCTTAAGACGCGACGCGTTGTAAAGCAGGCTCTTTCCCTTTGCTCCGCAGGCGAGCACGGCAAGAACCGGAAAAAGATCCGGGAAAGCGGATACGTCTATCGAAAACGGTCTTGCCGCGTTTCTTTGAACCGTCATTACACCATTTTGATAATCGGCGTCCGCGCCGAATTCTCTGACTATATCAAATATTTTTTTATCAGGCTGCAGACTGCTTATATCCAGCCCGGAAACGGAAATTTTATCCCCGAGAGCGCCAATGACCGCGAAAAAAGCGGCTCCAGACCAATCTCCCTCGGTCAGATAAACGGCGGGCGGGGTACTTTCCGCGGTTGCGATATCAAGAACGTACCCTGAAAACGGAAATTTATCGTTTCTCTTTACAACAGACCAATTGATTCCGAAACGGGATAGCGTATTCACCGTCATATCCGCGTACATCGCAGACTGCAGAGGCGTGGTAAGCCTGATCGAACAGCTCTCCCCGCTTAACGGCAGAGCCATAAGCAGCCCGCTGATAAACTGTGAGCTTATGTCCCCGGGCATTTCATACTCGCCTCCGCGAGCTCTCCCGCGTACTGTAAGCGGAAGCAGATCTCCGCTTATGCAGGCGCCTTTTCTGCGCAATTCTTCGGTCAGCGGAAGCAAAGGCCGTAACGGCAGCTTTCCGCTGCCTGTAAAATACGTCTCATATTCCGTCATAGCGGCGACAGGCAGCAGAAAGCGCAGGGTGGAGCCGCTTTCACCGCAATCGAGACGACCCCCGCCGTGTATTTTACCGTCTATGCTATACCCGCTTTCCTTTTGCTCCACCCCGGCTCCGAGTGCCGACAGGCACTCCGCCGTTACGGCCATATCCGCGCTCGGACTGTCCGCGGCGACAAACGTACCGTTCCCGTAAAGCGCGGCGCAGATCATTGCCCGGTGAGCGTCCGACTTGGAAACGGGAGCCTTTATATTTCCTTTTAATCTTCGGGGAGAAATATGTACGTTTTTCATAGGCCGGACATTATCTCCCCAAGAGCGTCGATCGTGGTACGGTAAAGCTTGCATCGGCCGAATTTTTCCGGAATCACTAATGTTATTTCTCCCCCCGAGCGTTTTTTATCGTTCTGCATAGCGTCAAGCATCAAACGCCGGTCAAGCCCGCAGCTCGTAGGAAGCCCGAAACGCTCAAGCAGCGATACTGCCTTCGAGGTATCGCCGCTTTTACAGAAGCCGAGCTTTTCCCCGGCGCGAAACGCCATAACCGTCCCGATGGCAACCGCCTCGCCGTGTGTATATGAATTGCCGCTGACCTTTTCTATGGCGTGACCAAAGGTATGCCCGAGATTGAGAATCTGACGTACGCCTGCGTCGCGTTCATCCGAGGCTACAATATCACGCTTAATGCTTACGCAACGACAGACAATATCCGATACGTCATACTCATGTAAGAGCTTATCTCCGAGTTCCGGGTCACATATAGCCGCGTATTTGACCACCTCAGCCATACCCGATGAGAATTCTCTCGCGGGAAGCGAGGAAAACGCTTCGGGATCGCTTATAACCAACGATGGCTGCCAAAAGCTTCCGACCTGGTTTTTCAGACCTCCGAGATTAACTCCTGTTTTACCCCCTACCGAAGAATCGACAGCGGCAAGCAGAGTTGTGGGTACTTGTATAAATTCAATTCCTCTTAGATAAACGGAAGCGGCGAAGCCGGTGATATCCCCGGTTATCCCACCACCGAGAGCGATCAGCATATCGCTTCGGGTAAAATGCTTTTCCGCCAAAAGCTCAAGTATAAACCGAACGGTATCTATGGTCTTATTTGCTTCACCGGGCTGAAAAACGACGCTTTCAGGCGTCTGGGGAAAGCTCGCCGCCGTTCGGTCAAGGTACAGCGCGGCGACATTTGAGTCGCTCACTATACAGAAGCGTTTTTGCGGGAAGCGTTCAAGTACTATTTCGCCTACGCGGTCTATAAGCCCGTTTCCGATCAGTATATCGTAATTTCTTGAACAGGATACCCTGACTGTTTTCATTTCAGTGACCATTCCTTTCATTATTGAAGTCCCGACACCTCTCCGAAAGCTTGGAATTCACCCGCAGGCGGAATAAAAAATCCTGCTCCGAATCAGCCCCAAATATCTTTTTTGGGCTTTAACGCTCATCATCCGAGGATCCGGCTTTATTTATTTCATTCAGTAAAGCGGAAATACGGCATCCTCTTTCAATTGATTCATCATAGATAAAATTCAATACAGGGGTCTCCCGAAGATTGACCTTCTGCGCTATATAGGTACGCAAATACCCGGAAGCGCCCCTTAAAGCGTTCCTGATCTCTTTTTCCGTATAATCCTTTGATAAATACGAAAAATAAACGTTTGCCGTTTTAAGATCTTTAGCGCACTCCACGTCCGTTACCGAAACGAACGCTCTCTGAATGCGGGGATCCTTCGACTGTCGCACAGCCTCGGACAGCACATGGGTAAGCTCCTCGTTTATTCTGGTTTGTCTGAAAGACGACATTCCGAACCCTACCTTTCCAAGCTTGATCTTAATTATTTCCGATGCCGGCGCAGGTATGCCGGCTTAGAGCGTAAGCTCTCCGAGAATACTCTCAAAATTAACCCCGTAATTATGCTCCGCCGGAGTATTCAGCATCGCGTTACGGGTAAAAACAGCCGCAGCCTTACCGCTTTCCAGCGCGGACATACCGGAGATGAGTTTTCCGGTAAACACCGAGGCATAAACATCCCCGGTTCCGTGACAGCTCATTTCAAGTTTATCCTCAAAATGATAAATTATGCTCTTTCCGTCGCACACGCAGATACCGAGCTTTGTCGGTTCAAAGCTGACACCGGTAATTATAACGTTTTTTACGCCGAGGGCAATCGTCTCAGCGGCAAGCTTTTCTATATACTTCTCGTCATAACTCTCGCGGTAATCAAGCCCTGTCAGAAACGCCGCCTCGGTTATATTAGGCAGAGCGTAATCCGCCCCGTTTATGAATTTACGCATTCCCGCCACGAAAGCCTCGTCAAATCCGTAATACAGCCTTCCGAGATCAGCCATAGCCGGGTCTATTATCACCGGGGCGCCGGGGCGGAGCAGCTTTTCGCGGATCACGTTTATCATATCGAACTGACGCGCGTTTCCGATATATCCGGTATAAATACCGTCAAAATCTATTCCGTTATCATTCCAGTGACGGGTTATTTCCGGGATATCGTCTGTCAGATCGCGGAAGGTAAAGCCTGTCCAGTTGCCCGTGTGTGTTGAGAGCACGGCCGACGGTATAACGGCCGCCTCCACTCCGCAGGCGGAGAGTATAGGAAGCGCTACCGTAAGCGAGCACTGTCCGACGCAGGAGATGTCCTGCACTGTCAATATTCTTTTCTGAGCTTTCATTTCTATAACCAAACCTTTCATTTTTCAATAACCAAGCCAGCCTCAAGGACCGGAAAACCGCAAGACCGCGGCACAACGCGCAATTAAATATTTCTGACAGCTATACCGGACCCTGCATTCCGAAAAAGGAATAATCAACGTAACACGCGTCGTTTTCCTTACGGACACCGCAGCCGCAGTTCTGCGCGATATCAAACAGCTTCGCGCCGTCTATGGCGACTATGTTTGGAAGCGAGGATATCACCGCCGCGGCATCCTTGTGAAACCGGGAGGTGGTCATAAAGATGCCCCGTGTCCCTTTTTCCACATAAAAAGCGCCCACAAACTCCTTTACTTCCTTCAAGGTTACAAACGAACTGCTTTTCTGCTTACACTGTACCAACACTTTGTCCGAGAATCCCAGCCAGTCTGACACTTTAAGCATCACGTCTATCCCGCCGTCGTCTGAGCCTCCTATTACGTGGCATGCGGCAACCGACATTCCCGCGCACTTGTAAAAGCTATCCAAAAGCAGGGCGCTGTAATTTTCAAAAAATTCTCCGCCCTTGGAATTAAGATAAGCAATAAATTCCTCGTATACCGACCCCGGCTTTTTTATAACGATACTGTCTGAGCCTATTGAATATCTTCCGCCTATATAGCGAAGCTTCCCGCGCTTAGTAAGCTCGGGCAGAAGCCTTGAGGTCAGCTTTGCGATAGCCTTTTCATCAGCGTCCGTTTCAGTCTTATCCGCCCCGAAATAAGCGACCGCCAGCTTAATAAGCTCGTCCTTGGTATAAGCGCGCGTCTTGAGATGATCGATGAGGTACGGAGCGAGCTCCGCCTCCTTAACGATAAGCGCCGGAGCTTTTATCAGCGTAACCATACCGCTGCTGCTGATGGCGACATCCCCGTATTTTTCCATTTTGACAAGCGCGGTACCCACTATGCTGCGATACAGCGACATGGCGCCGGAGGCGCTTCGGTCAGCCAGCTGCTCTTTTGTAAGGCCCGAGCGCAAAACGACCTTATCTATCAGCTCCTTGCGCCTCATCTCGCCTCCGCCGAGTATTTCACGTATATCGCTTTTTATCTTATTCAGATAATATTTGTAGTCCGCTCTGATTTCGGAAACGTTCATTTTTCACCCGTCCTTTATCAGCTCCGCTTACGCAAAACTTTTTAGTGTTCCTAATTATTATAATTATACGACTGTACGCAGGTTTTGTCAAGTGAATATAGAAAAAAAGCCCTTATTTTTTCTTACTCAGGCAGGTAAAATTTTTGTGATAAATTTTTACAGAACTTTTTATTATAATAAAAGGGCTGCCTTGTCGGACAGCCCAATCATATTCAGCGACGCTTCAGCGCTTCTGTCAAAGCGGAAATCGCACTATAGAAAACAAACGGAAAGAATGCTATGCACAGGAAAGCAACTGTCAAGCCAAGATATCCATAGCCTATACCAAGAGAAAACCATCTCCAGCAGTACACTACCGCTCCCGCCATGACCGCAAGCGCGGCGACGGCGGAAAAAACCGCGCGAAGCAGAGGAGATAATGCCTTCGCTAAACGCCCCTCAGCCGAGACATCCGAAGCATCGTCCGCTGAAACCGCTGCTTCCGCCGAGCCCGCAAGCTCCCGTGCTCTGAGCCTTTTGTATCGCTCCGAGAGCATATATCGTCTGCCAAGCTCCGCAATTATAAGTGTTCCAAGCACCACCGAGGCGCATCCTCCCACAAGGAAGACTCCTACGGCGCTTTCTCCCGAGGAAAGACTTGAATATATATCGTAAACCGTCAGCAAAAGGGTAGCCGCCATCGCCGCCATACAGACCGCCACTCCGGCTGTCGCGCGCTGCAAGGACCTTTTTATCTTATCGGAACGTCTGGCCGCGCTCAGACCTCTTTGCCTGCTGAAATAGCATTTTCTGCCGCACGGCGCTACCGCGATAAAATTCCAGCCCTCATCCTGTTTGGATAACAGAAAATCACTCAGACTTTCATTTTCGCCCGCCGTACCCACATAATATTCCGCATCCGCGGAACGGGACGCCGTTTTTTCAAAAACATACTCGCCGGAATCGACCCCGCACAGCAGATAGCCGTCGTCCATACGTTCGCACAGCCATTCCGTTTCCTCCCGTTCGTTTATGAAGCTTTCATAGAAGGAATATACTTCCCCGGGCAGCTTTTTCCTGTAATATTCTATTCCGTACCGGTCGAGTACATGCTCCCAATCCGGACTTTCCTCGAAATACTCATCTTCTTTTCTTCCGCATCCGGCGTATACATATCTCACCGATTCATCCATTACAAATCCGTTTGTAATCACGCCGAAGCCTTTTATGTGAAGTCCTTTAGAGGACATTGAGTTCATATAATGAAGCACCGAGTTTTTCTCTCCGTCCGAAAACCCGATGTTGTTTAAAAAAGCAATTTTATTTACTGTTGTCAATTTAATCACCTATATATAACGGCAAAGGGAAACGGAAAACAGCCCGTTTTCTCAAGCCAGGAAAATTTCAATTTATTATTTTTTATTCACCGGAAATATCGGTGATGATAAGCCCGCGCTTTTTCGCGTAGCTTACCGTGTAAAAGCTTCCGCCTCCGTTTTTCCTGCAATAGCTGATGCAGTACCCGCTTCTATCCACCATATAGCGGTTACGGCGGAACATACACTCCCTTTCATAGCTTTCCGAGACATATATGACCTCGTCCGCGCGACTGATAAGCGCCGCGAGCTGCGCACGGTCCCGGGCGCTCCATCCGGTATCGTGATTCTTGCAGGGAAGCGCGATCGTTAAAAAAATATCTTTTTTATACAGCTTCAAATTGTAGGTTACGACTGAGCATATCATATCAAAGCCGAGAGCGCCTCCGGCTATGAAACGCCGCACACCTATATCATACAGCCTCAGTATTTCGGTCTTTACCCTCTCGCCCGTTTCAATATACCGCGACCTGGGAATATCTCTGTGACCCGTAAAACAGCAGGTCATATCCGGCGTATATTTATCATCGGACGACATATTTATCCCTCCGCGTCCCACAGATATGCACGCAACTGCGGAAAAGCTGCTGCAAAAGCGGGTAAGCTGCGCACGACTCTGTATGGCTGGAATCGATTTCTATTGTAGTTTTAAAATATTTATAATTAATTTAATAAAAATTTCATTAATTCGCGGATTAGTAACCGTTTAATCCGGATTTTCCACAGTTATCCACATAGTTTTCCACAGGCACACATCAGTTTCCCTGTCTGGGTCCGGAAACTATAAAACCATAAATAATATTCTAAATATTTTGTGTTTACTTCTATCGAAAAGCGTCGCTTACACCACGTATCTTATTCTTTTTTTATTTTACAACGGCGGCGACATCGGAAAGCCGTCGCAATAAGAATAAAGCATTCCGTTTTATTCCGTGACAGCCCTGTCAAGGGTTCTGAACTGAATAGCCTCCGCCATATGTACTGTATTTATTTTTTCACTGCCGTCAAGATCCGCGATAGTTCTCGCTACCTTAAGCACCCGATCGTACCCGCGCGCAGAAAGTCCGATAGACTCATACGCATCAGTTATGAGCTTCTCCGCCTCCGGTTCGGTTACGCAATACCGTCTAATCTGAGCGGGAGTCATTTTCGCGTTGCAATATACTCCGCTCCCCTCAAAACGCTTTGAGGCGAAGGATCTTGCGCGGTTTACTCTCTCACGTATGACTGCGGAGCTTTCCCCTGTCTCAAGCCCGGCTATCTCCTGCTTCGTCAGCGAAGGCATTTCCACCTGTATGTCGATACGGTCGAGCAGCGGACCGCTTATCCGGGAAAGATATCTCTTGACATCCTCCGCCTTACATGTACAGGGACGTGTCGGATGTCCCCGGTATCCGCATTTACAGGGATTCATTGCGCACAAAAGCATAAACGAACTCGGGAAACGCACCTTCCCGTTAGCTCTCGTAATCGTGATCTCCCCATCCTCAAGCGGCTGACGCAGAACCTCGGTAACCTGCCTTGAAAACTCGGGAAGCTCGTCAAGAAACAGCACTCCGTTGTGGGCAAGAGAAATCTCGCCCGGTATCGGAACCGCTCCTCCGCCGGCAAGCGAGGCTGTCGACATCGTATGGTGAGGCGAACGGATCGGCCGCGTAGTGACAAGAGAAACTCCCTCCGGAAGCATTCCGGCTATCGAATAGATTTTCGTAACTTCCACAGCCTCGTCAAAGGTCATATCCGGCAGAATAGTCGGAAGCCGCTTGGCGAGCATGCTCTTACCGGTCCCGGGAGGACCTATAATCAGCATGTTATGACCTCCGGCCGCCGCTATTTCCATCGCGCGTTTTGCTCTCGCCTGTCCCTTCACGTCGGAAAAATCAACATCCGCTTTGCCGCTTGCGCGCTTCAGAAGCTCGGGATCGAAAGCAACCGGTTCAAGCGTTCTTTTGCCGCTCAGGTGCTGGCAGAGCTCCCGCACGTTACTGACCGCGTATATCTCCACTCCTTCGACGACCGAGGCTTCCCTTGCGTTGGCGGCAGGAACATATATTTCTCGTATTCCCTTATCTCTGAGCGCGAGCACCATGCAAAGAACGCCTCTGACTCCGCGTATATCACCGGAAAGAGAAAGCTCTCCGATAAAACACTTTTTGTCAAACGGCACCGACTGATCTATAAATCCAGAGGAGCGCAGTATTCCCACAAGCATCGCAAGGTCAAATGCGGTCCCGCTTTTTTTGGTGTCCGCCGGCGCCATGTTAATAACTATAGCGGCGTCCGGGAAGGTTATTCCGCTGTTATCTATCGCCGTGTGCACTCTTTCCTTCGCTTCCTTGACAGCGGCGTCCGGAAGACCAACCACCTCAAAGCTGGCGAGCTTATCTCTGACATCGCACTCGACGGTTACGATATAACCCTCCACTCCGTTTATACCCGCGCTGTAAACCGTTGAAAGCATAATTTTCGTTTCCTTTCAAATACCAATGCCATCATCGCACAATATTTGACTGCTTTTCGCAAACATTGTTTTCTCACCAGAAGTACATAAAACATATTTGCTATTATTCAAATCTTTATAGACACATTTTGTTACTCGGACATTTGTTCACATATTTCCTTCATGGACGGAAATATGTAATCAGGTCTTTCGTTTTCCTTGGCGTGCCGCGCGGTTTCAAGGTCCGTCTCACCTGTTAACACCAGCACCGTTTCCGCGCCGACGCGTTTTCCCAGCGCTATATCGGTATACAGTCTGTCTCCGAATATAACGGTTTCCTTGACACCAAACCCGGTATGCTCACAGATCATATTTATAGTATCCTCATAAGGCTTGCCAAAAAAACGTGGCGTAACTCCGGTACATACGGTTATAAGAGACGCAATGGCGCCGCTATCCGGAATAAAACCGTTTTCAGTGGGACAGTTCAGATCCGGGTGTGTACATAAAAACTCGGCTCCACCGCGCACCAGGTCGCACGCATGCTTCAGTTTATAATATGTAAGGGAAGTATCAAAGCTTGACACAACTATTTCGGCCTTATCGGACAAAACTATTCCCCTGCGGCAGAAATCGTTTTTAAGCTCATCCGTCCCGACAAGGAACACCTCCCTGCCCCGTCTGTGAGCAAGCAGAAATTCCGCGGTAACATCTCCCGCCGTCATTACCTCCCCGCGCTCCGGAGCAAAACCCATTCGTCTCAGCTTTTCCGTATAATAATCAGAGGTATGTGAGGCATTGTTTGTAAAAAACAGGACCCGTCTGCCAAGTTCCCGAAGCTTATGAATAAACGCAACCGCCTCCGGAAAAACTTTTTCTCCGATGCATAGCGTCCCGTCCATATCAAACACAAACAGTTTTTTATCACCGAATATCATATTTATACCGTATCCGACAAGCACACACAGTCTGTCGGAATTCATTGTCGTCATTTAAAAGGCAAAAGCATTATCAATTACGAGCGGGAGCACACGCACCCTCGGATATCGCTCTTGCTACATATATTATAATTGAAATTTTATAAATATATGTAAATTCAGTGTAAATTTCTATCATTTCACTCCACTTTTCTATAATTTACATATTTTTAAACTATTATTAATGTTTATGTGTTAAAATGATACACAAAACAAACAGAAAAGAGCTACTTATTATGAAAGCTACACTCGGGATCGATGTCGGCGGGAGTACGACAAAAATTGTCGGTTTTGACGAAAACAAGAAGCTTATTGAGCCGATGTTTATACACGCAATAGATCAGATAACCTCTATCTACGGCGCCTTCGGAAAATTTACGGATCATAACGGGCTTTCGCTGCAGGATATAAGCGGTATCCGGGTTACCGGAGTAGGGGCTTCATTCCTCGATAAAGGCATTTACGGTCTGAAATTTGAGCGAGTATCGGAATTCAAATGCATCGGTGCGGGAGGACTGTATCTTTCCGGGCTCGACAGGGCTTTGATCGCGAGCCTGGGTACCGGAACCGCCTGCGTATACGCTGACCGCTGCGGCACAGTCGAGTATCTCGGCGGAACCGCAATCGGCGGAGGCACTCTGATGGGACTGAGCAAGCTGCTTCTCGGAATGGACACTATCAAGCACATATACGAGCTTGCCGAAGGCGGCGATCTCAGGCATATAGACCTGCGTATTAATAATATAACGAAAAAGGACGATCTTTCCGAGCTGCCATCCGAGCTTACCGTGGCTAACTTCGGCAAAATCAGCGATATAGCTACCAGAAACGATATCGCTCTCGGCATAATAAACATGGTATTTGAGGCGGTCGGGACTACCGCCGTTTTCGCCGCGCGAACCCGCAATATAAAAGACATAGTACTTACCGGCAATCTGACGACAATACCTCAGGCAGGACGTATTTTTGAAAATATCGGCAATATGCTCGGCGCTAATTTTATTATACCAAAACACGCTCAGTACGGCACCGTTATCGGAGCGGCGCTCAAATAACTGATCAGTGGAAAAGTTTTTGAAAGTTGTTAAGAGAACTTTTTTCAAAAAGTTCTCTTAAACCCAAGGAACTGTCTTATAGGGACAGCTCCTTTTGTTTTTATGTACTTTTTTTAACCGGAGAATTGTTTACAGTCTTTTCTATCTTCAAATATTTCCGCTGCATTTCACATATTTATCGATAAACGATAAATTATTATTGACAAACATAAATATTTGCTGTATAATAAAAATAATGAAGCGCATGAAATTTATGCCTGCACTTTGTTTAATACGATTTACCTCAAAAACAGCCCTGAAGCTTTACCGATTCAGGCTTACAAAATATCTTTTATAAGGAGAAATAAAATGATAAAAAAGGCGACAATGTCGACAGCATTTGTTATGTCGGCGACAGCAATTCTGATAATCGGTGTTATGCTTGTATTATTTCCCTCGATACTTGCCAATTTCGGCGATTCCTTTTATTTTTCGGACGGAGCGGTCAATGTAACAGTTTATTTTTATACGTCTGTTATACCCGTTGCGGCGGCAGATTTGTTTTTAATAAAATTATTGTTTAATGTTAAAAAAAGCCTGGTATTTACAAATTCCAGCATATATTGTCTGAGAGCAATCGCACTATGCTGCCTTTTGGAGGCGGTTAATTCCGCGGTGGCTTCTGTGTTCTATGTCAGGAATCTGCTGCTCCCTGCGGTTACGATTGCTTTCTGCGCGTTTTTTATGTGCGTCGTCATGGTAGTGGTATCCTATGTTATCGCTGTGGGAGCGGATATAAAAAATGAAAATGACTTAACTGTCTGAGCTGTAAAGAACGAAAGGTATGGTCATATATGATAATAACCAATCTTGATGTTATGATGGCGAAAAGAAAAATTTCCTTAAATGAGTTGTCCCGGAAGGTCGGTATTACAGTTGCAAATTTGTCAATATTGAAAAATAATAAGGCAAAAGCGATACGTTTTTCCACTCTGGATTCAATCTGCCGGGTGCTTGACTGCACTCCCTCGGATATTATCGAATACGTAAAGGACGACAGCTGATTATGAATGAATTAAATTTTGATTCAGGCTGTATATATGATATAGCCGTTATCGGTGCAGGTCCATCCGGCTCAAATTTTTCACGGCTCGTTGACAGCGTAAAATATAAAATTGTTTTAATAGACGGAGAGAATGAAGAAAATAAAAAGCCGTGCGGCGGTCTGCTTTCACCTGACGCGCAGGATATAATGGCCCGGTATAACATAACTCTGCCTTCCGACATTCTTGTTTCTCCGCAGATTTTTTCCGTCCGTACAATTGATCTTGAATCCGGACTTATAAGACATTACCGCAGAAGCTATATAAATATGGACAGATACAAATTTGACCGGTTTCTGCTTGGCATGGTGCCGCAAAGCGTGAGCCGCATAGAAGGAAGATGTATTTCCATATCACAGGAAGATAAATACTATTTGCTTGAAATCAAAGGCAGGGAACGGATATCTGTAAAAATCAAGGCAAAAAATATCGTCGGAGCCGACGGAGCTTCTTCTATTGTCAGGAGAACTTTCTTCAAAAAAAGTACAATACAGAGATATACGGCTGTTCAGCAATGGTTTTACTCCGCGGACACAAATCCTTTTTATTCATGTATATTTGACAGCAGTACATCGGAAAGCTGTTCGTGGGTATTTTTCAAGAATGGATTTCTGGTGTTCGGAGGTGCATTTAAGCCGTCAGGATGCAGAATCGCCTTTGAGGAACAAAAGAGAAAGCTTATAAATATGGGGATTATTCCCGGCAATATAGAAAATAGTCTTGTCAGAACAGAGGCCTGCTCCGTACTTAGACCTCATTTGTTCAAAGGCTTTTGTCCCGGAAAAAACGGTGTGTATCTGCTGGGAGAAGCCGCAGGCTTTATCAGTCCAAGCTCTCTCGAGGGCATCAGCAGCGCTCTGCTCAGCTCTGAAAAGCTTGCGGACGCATTCAATTCCGGAAAGGAGAATTTAATTTACAGGAAATATAAATCCGGAACCCTTTATCTGATGGGAAAGCTTAAATTAAAATGCATAAAGCGGCCGTTTATGTATAACAGAAAACTGCGCACAATAATTATGAAAACAGGTATTTTATCAATCAATATCAAGGAAAGCGCTGTGAAATAAAAATAACCGGGCTGTCTCAAATGAGTTTTTATCATTTGGACAGCCCCTACTGTTTATTATTCGGCTTTTTCCTTTTTCTCTTCCGCTGTGTCGGCGCTTAGCTCTACAGTCGGAACCGTGAGAGTGATAAGAGCCATTTCCGCTCCGTCTCCTCTGCGCGGGCCGAGCTTGTATACAGCCGTATATCCGCCGTTTATATCAGAATATCTGGGAGATATCGTATCGAACAGTCTCTTCGCCGTGTTCTCGGGAAGAACTGTAAGCGCACGGCGGAAATTTGAAAGCCCGCCCTTTTTACCGAGCGTTATCATTTTATCGGCAAGTGAACTGACATCTTTCGCTCTGGTCAGAGTAGTCTCGATCTTACCGTTTTCTATAAGATAGGCGACCATTCCGTAGAGCATGCTCATCCTGTGAGCTGTAGGTCTGCCAAGTTTTCTGGTTCCCATTTTATGAAACCTCCTTCGTTATAATAAGTCCGTTAATCCGTATTCAGAGCGTTATATACTCTTATTTGCGGAATTAATATTATTCCTCATCGGCTTTAAGACTGAGACCAAGTGATTCCAGCTTCTGAATTACCTCTTCCAGTGATTTCTTTCCGAGATTTCTTACCTTTATCATATCGTCCGTAGTCTTGTTCACGAGGTCTTCCACTGTATCGATGCCCGCGCGCTTCAGACAATTGAAGCTCCTTACGGACAGGTCAAGTTCCTCAATGGTCATCTCAAGAACTTTTTCCTTTATGGTTTCCTCGCGTTCGACCATAATTTCAGCATTAATCGCTTCATCTGAAAGATCCACGAATAATTTGAGATGCTCGTTGAGTATCTTGGCTGCAAGAGATATCGCTTCCTTTGCCGATATTACTCCGTTTGTCGTGATTTCCATTGTCAGCTTATCGTAGTCTACCATGTTTCCGACGCGTGTGTTTTCAACAGAATAGTTGACCTTGTACACCGGTGTAAAAATTGAGTCGGTGTATATAAGACCTATCTGCGCGGGGTTGTTCTGCTTGTTCTTTTCCTGTGATACGTATCCTCTGCCGTGACCGAAAGTCAGCTCCATGAACAGGTGCGCATTTTCGCCAACGGTAGCGATAACGTGATCGGGGTTCAGAATCTCTATGTCCGAATCCTGCTTGATGTCTCCCGCCGTCGCCGTACAAGGTCCGGTCACATCCAGTACGACCGTTTTCAGGCCTTCGCAATTCAGCTTCGCCGTTATTCCCTTGACATTTAAAACGATCTCGGTCACATCCTCTTTTACCCCGGGGACAGTGGATATCTCATGTAGCACACCGTCTATTTTTATGCTCACGACCGCCACTCCGGAGAGCGAGCTGAGCAGTACCCGGCGCAGCGAGTTGCCTAACGTCGTCCCGTATCCTCTTTCGAGCGGCTCAACGATGAATGTGCCGCTGCTTCCATCATCATTGTGGATAATGGAGCTTATATTTGGCTTTTCAATTTCTATCATTTCACGTTACCCTCCTGTGTAGTTTGTTAGCCGCGGTCGCCCCACGGCCGGTTAACAGTTTGCCGGGGGTGGGTATTACTTGGAGTACAATTCGACTATGAGCTGTTCCTCGAACGGGAAGTCAATATCCTCTCTCTTGGGAAGGGCTTCAAGCGTCGCCTTTACCGCTTCTTTATCTACCGCAAGCCATTTGGGAGCTATTCTTGAATCAAGTCCCTCGATAAGCTCCTTTATTTTTGCGGACGAACGGCTCTCCTCGCGAACTGTAATCACATCTCCCGCTTTTAAAAGCATGGAGGGAATAGTCGCTTTTTTGCCGTTTACTCTGAAATGTCCGTGAAGTACGAGCTGACGGGCTTCCTTACGGCTCTCCGCCATTCCCATTCTGTACACCACGTTATCGAATCTTCTTTCAAGAAGGATAAGAAGATTCTCGCCGGTTACTCCTTCAGTACGGTCTGCCTCGACAAAGTAAGATTTGAACTGAGACTCCTGAAGTCCGTAGTATCTCTTAGCCTTCTGCTTTTCACGGAGCTGTTTTCCGTATTCCTTTTCCTTCGCTCTGGAGCCGGAGGCGCCATGCTGTCCGGGAGCCGCGGAACGATGCTCAATGGAGCATTTTCCGTTAAGGCAACGGTCTCCCTTCAGAAAGAGCTTGGTTTTTTCTCTGCGACAAAGTCTGCATGATGGTCCTGTATATCTTGCCATTATCTGTTTCCCTCCAAATTAAACTCTTCTGCGCTTGGGAGGACGGCATCCGTTGTGCGGAATAGGCGTCACGTCCTTGATGAGCGTGATATCAAGTCCCGCGGCCGCAAGCGCGCGTATCGCGCTTTCTCTGCCCGCCCCGGGGCCCTTTACATATACCTCAACGGTCTTCATTCCGTGATCCATAGCTATCTTTGCTGCTGTTTCCGCCGCGGACTGCGCGGCGAAGGGGGTGGACTTTCTGGAACCCTTAAAACCGAGCTCTCCTGCGGATGCCCATGATATGGCGTTCCCCTGTACGTCGGTTATGGTTATTATGGTGTTATTGAATGTCGCGCGGATATGTGCCGCACCCTTTTCAACATTTTTGCGTTCACGGCGCTTTTTTATGACTTTTCTTCCGGCTGCCGCTGTGCCCTGTGCTTTTGCCATTCCTGCTTCACTCCCTTACTTCTTCTTATTTGCAATGGTCTTTGCGGGTCCCTTGCGGGTTCTCGCGTTTGTCTTGGTGCGCTGTCCTCTTACCGGGAGACCTTTTCTGTGTCTTATTCCGCGATAGCAGTTGATTTCCACCATACGCTTGATGTCCATCGCCACGTCACGCTTAAGATCGCCCTCGACCTTATAGTTTTCCTGGATCTCGTCACGAAGTCTCGCGATCTCATCCTCAGTCAGATCCTTTGCTCTGGTATCAGGATTGATACCGGTTTTTGCAAGGATATCGTTTGAGCTTTTTCTGCCAATGCCGTAGATATAGGTAAGTGCTATTTCAATTCTTTTTGAATTCGGAAGATCTACACCTGCTAAACGAGCCATGCTCTTTACTCTCCTTCTTTTAGCCTTGTCTTTGTTTATGCTTCGGGTTTTCGCAAATTACCATTACGACCCCTTTGCGCTTTATTATTTTGCATTTGTCGCAAATTTTCTTTACGGATGGTTTGACTTTCATTTTTATACCATTCCTTTCTTATTTTTGCCGCCATGTGATCCGACCCTTGGTGAGGTCGTATACCGATACCTCGACCGTTACCTTATCACCGGGCAGAATCCAGATATAATTCATCCTCAGCTTGCCCGATATATGCGCGGTCACGATATGACCGTTGGGCAGCTTGACCTTAAAGGCGGCGTTGGGCAGCGCCTCAACTACCGTTCCTTCAAACTCCATTACGTCGTCCTTAGCCAGAATAATCCCCCCAAATCTTTGATCTGATCTTACTGATCTTTACGCCTGCGTAAGAATAGACGGACCGTTTGCGGTTATCGCCACTGTGTTTTCATAATGCGCCGACAGCTTTCCGTCGGTTGTTACCACCGTCCACTTGTTGTCCAGCACACGGACAGTAAACCCACCGGCGTTGACCATAGGCTCTATCGCTATAGTCATTCCCTCGCATAGTCTCGCTCCTCGTCCCGGAACCCCGTAGTTCGGAACCTCAGGCTCCTCGTGAAGCTCATGCCCCACTCCGTGTCCCACAAAGGTTTTGACTACGGAAAAGCCGTTTTCGGCGGCATGACTTCCTATAGCGGCGCCGATATCGCCTATCCGCTTACCGGGCAAAGCCATTTCCATTCCTTTATAAAAGCATTCCTTTGTCACTTTGATCAGCTTTTCAGCTTCCTTGCCGATCTTTCCTACAGCGAACGTTCTTGCGCTGTCTCCGTGAAAGCCCTTATAATACGCCCCGACGTCTATTTTAACTATATCACCCTCGCGCAGTATTTTTTTATCCGAAGGGATACCGTGTATGACCTCTTCGTTGACGCTGATGCAGGCGCTGCCCGGAAATCCGCCGTAGCCAAGGAATGACGGCGTCGCTCCCTGCTTTTCAATATACCTGCGCACTATGGCGTCAAGCTCCAGTGTACTGACACCTTCCCTGACCGCCTCGCCCGCGGCAAGCAGGGCTTCTGCCGTAATCCTGCCCGAGTCCCGCATTTTAACGATCTGTTCGTTGTTCTTCAGCTTAATCATATCAACATTATCACCCATTGCCGCCATACGGCGGCAATAAACCGTTTAATCGGTTTTTCACAGACATGAAAATTTTTCTGTATTAAACCCGTAAACAAGCGTTTATCAAACACCCGCTTGAAACAAGTCAAAAAATCGAATAATATTCTGATTTTCAGAAAATCATAAACAATTCTGACACGATAAAATCAAACCTTTAAATCAGTCCCCTTTTATCGCGTCGAGGGTAAGGCGGGTGGTATCCTTTACCTCCTCCTGACCAATGACCGTTCTGAGTTTGCCTCTCTCAGCGTAAAACGCTTCCAGCGGCTGGGTTTGTTCATGATATACCTTCAGTCTTTGTTTCACGACCTCCGGTTTGTCGTCTTCGCGAACGGCTACCTCAGAGCCGCATACTGTACAAACTGACTTTCCGCCCTCCTCCTTAGGAGGATTATATTTCACATGAAACGTTGCGCCGCACTTCGGGCAGTAACGTCTTCCTGCGGAACGCTCGATTATGACTTCGTCCGGAACGTATATATTCACTACCTTGTCTATATCCTCGCCCATTGACTCCAGCGCCTGCGCCTGAGCAACAGTCCTCGGAAATCCGTCAAGTATATATCCGCCATCGAGCGAGTTCAGTTTTTCCCGGACTATTCCGACAACTATTTCGTCGCTGACGAGCTTCCCCTCAGCGATCACCGATTTTGCCGCAAGTCCGACGGGAGTGCCTTTCGCTATTGCCTCCCGTATCATGTTTCCCGTTGATATCGTGGGTATATCAAGTGCCCGGCTTACCGCCGACGCCTGTGTACCCTTGCCCGCTCCGGGCGCACCCAAAAAAATAATTTTCATATAGGAAACCCCAATCTTAAAAAGCGCGCGCTTCTTATTCAAGGAAGCCCTTGTAATGACGCATGGTCATCTGCGCCTCTATCTCGCGTGTCGTTTCGAGTATAACACCGACGACTATGAGCAGCGAAGAGCCGCCGAACGCCAGCGAACCGAGCGATGTCCCGGAAATAATATTGACTATAAGCGGTATCACGGCCACGATCGCAAGGAATATTGCGCCTATGAGCGTTATTCTGTTGAGTATTTTGGTAATATAATCTGAGGTCGGCTTTCCCGGACGAATACCCGGTATAAAGCCTCCGTTTTTCTTGAGGTTATTCGCCACCTCCACAGGATTGAAGGAGATTACGACATAGAAATACGAGAAACCTATTATCAGCGCGAAGAATATCACCGCGTACAGAATAGAGTTGTAGGACAGTATATTGAAAAACGTATCCCAGAAGCCGCCTTCCTTTATTCTGGTCGCGACCATCATCTCTATCATGCTCGGTATGGTGACTATCGACTGCGCGAATATTATCGGCATAACGCCGTTCATGTTCAGCTTTATCGGAAGCATTGTGCTCTGTCCTCCGTACATCTTGCGGCCGACTACCTTCTTTGCGTACTGTACGGGAAGTCTGCGCTCGCTGTTGGTAACGAAAACAACAAAGACAGTCATCGCCAGAGCCGCGAACGCGAGTATCTCTACGAGAACAAGATGCCACGCGTCGCCTATCGCGTAAGAGCCGAGGCTGATTACGCCTGATACCGTGGAAGCTATGATATTAGCGAAAAGTATAATGGAAATACCGTTTCCGATACCCTTGTCATTGATCTTTTCGGCAAGCCACATTATAAGCGCCGCGCCCGACGCGTAACAGAATACTATTACGAATCCGCCGAACACCGTCTCGCCCGTAGAAGTAAGTACACCGTAATTTTTCATATACAGATAGTACCCGAACGCGGTCAGGAAGGCAAGTCCGACCGTCACCACTCTGGTTATCGTAGCGATCTTCTTTTGTCCGTCGTCACTCTTGGACATTCTCTCAAGCTTCGGTATTGCCACCGCAAGCAGCTGCATCACTATGGAAGCGGTGATGTACGGGGAAATGGATAACGCGAACAGCGTCGCTCTTGAGAACGCCTCACCTGACAAAATATTCAGGTAAGTGAAGAAGTTTCCTCCCGAAAGCTGGAGTGTGCTTGCCATCATCTCGTAATCGGTAAACGGAACATGAATTGCCGCTCCGATACGGTACAGAAGTACGATGATCAGTGTAAAGACCATCTTTTTTCTCATCTCGGGGATCGCCCAAGCGTTTTTCAATGATTTGAACAACTCAGATCACCTCTGCTTTCCCACCGGCAGCTTCAATCTTTTCCTTTGCGGCCGCTGAGAAGACAGTAGCCCTTACGGTAATCTTCTTGCTGATCTCACCGTCGCCGAGAACCTTTAAACCGTCGTGAGCCTTACGAATAACGCGGTCACTAAGCAGAGTATTTACGTCTATTACGTCGCCATCGGCATATTTTTCAAGCGTCTTGACATTTACAACAGCATAAACCTTGGCGAATCTGTTGTTAAAGCCTCTTTTGGGAAGCCTTCTGTAGAGCGGGTTCTGACCTCCTTCAAAACCGGGACGCACGCCGCCGCCGGAACGGGCGTTCTGGCCCTTATGTCCCTTGCCGGCTGTCTTACCGTTTCCGGAGCCGATTCCTCTGCCCTTACGCCAGGCCTTTTTTACTGAGCCTTCGGCGGGAGAAAGTTCGTGGAGCTTCATTTATTTTCCTCCTTTATCAGATAAATAGCAATTTAATTGTCTTGTTTCTCGACCTTTACAAGATGAGAAATCACAGCTATCTTTCCCATATTGGCGGCGTTTTCCGCTACCGTTACGGTATTGCCCGGACGCTTTAAGCCCAGGGAAAGAGCTGTCGCCTTTTGCTTCGGCTGTACGCCTATAAGGCTTCTGACGAGAGTTATTTTCATTTTTATGACTGTTCCTTTCTTACATCGAATAAGTGTTTCGTGTGCGGTTGAAGCCGCGCCATAGCTTACGGCGCGGAAGTCACAAAAGGCGGAGCCTGAAAATTGATTTTCAAGCTTGCTTCCCTCCTCAGTTCTTCAGCTCTTCTACCGTCAGACCGCGGATACGAGCTACCTCCTCCGCCGTACGCAGAGCCTTAAGCCCCTCAAACGTTGCCTTAACAACATTGGTAACATTATTGGAACGGAGGCATTTGGTTCTTATATTCTTAATGCCCGCCATCTCCATGACCGCGCGGACCGCTCCGCCGGCAATAACTCCGGTACCTTCGGGCGCCGGCTTAAGAAGCACCTTGCCCGCTCCGAATACTCCAGTAATCTCGTGGGGTATCGTATTACCTGACATAGATACCTCTATCATGTTTTTCTTTGCGTCCTCTATCGCTTTGCGCATTGCTTCCGGTACTTCGGCTGCCTTACCGAGGCCGTAGCCCACATGTCCGTTTCCGTCTCCGACTATCATAAGCGAGGTGAAACGCATTATGCGTCCTCCCTTTACCGTCTTTGAGACGCGGTTTATGGCTACGTTTACTTCCTTAAGGTCCAAAGCTGACGCATCTATTCTCTTGTTTGCCATTACTTTTGTCCTCCTCAGAACTTAAGTCCGCCCTCTCGGGCGCCTTCCGCAAGCTCCTGTACCCTTCCGTGATACAGATAGCCGCCTCTGTCAAATACTACTGTCTCTATGCCTTTTGCCGCCGCTCTTTCGGCGATTCTTTTTCCTACCTCGCGGGCAGCGGTCTTGTTTCCTCCGTACATACCGAAATCCTTTTCGGTGCTCGTGGCGCTTACCAGCGTGACACCGCTTACGTCGTCGATTATCTGCGCCGAAATATTTGCGTTGGAACGGTAAACACAAAGACGGGGACGCTCCGGCGTACCGGATATTTTGGCTCTGACTCGTTTATGTCTCTGCAGTCTTGCTTTATTTGTATCCTGTTTTGTTATCATCTGCCTACCCTCCTCTATTATTTACCGGCCTTACCGGCTTTGCGGCGGATACGCTCATCGGCATACTTAACGCCCTTGCCGAGGTACGGCTCCGGGGGTCTCTTCTCGCGGACCTGCGCCGCGACCTGTCCGACGACCTGCTTATCTATACCCTTCACTATCACGATGTTTGGCTGCGGGGATTCAAAGGTAACTCCATTGCCGTCCTCGAAAATAATCGGATGAGAGTGACCGAGGTTCATTGTGAGAGTTTTGCCTGATTTCTGCGCTCTGTATCCGACGCCGACTATCTCAAGCTGCTTGGAGTAGCCCTCGGTAACGCCTATCACCATATTGTTCAGAAGTGTGCGGGTAAGTCCATGAAGCGCCTTGTTTTCCGATTCGTCGTTAGGACGCTCGACCTTAGCCACCGCGCCCTCGACCTTTATTATCATATTTTTGTGAAGCTGCTGGGTTACTGTTCCCTTTGGACCTTTTACGGTAACAAGATTACCGGCATCGACCTTGATGTCCACGCCAGCGGGAATGGCAACCGGCTGTTTTCCGATTCTTGACATTTCCTTATCCTCCCAAGTTACCATACGAAGGCAAGCACTTCGCCGCCCACGTTTTCTTTTCTGGCCTTTTTGTCTGTCATCACACCCTTGGATGTGGAAACAATGGCTATACCGAGTCCGTTCATTACCTTCGGCATATCGGCACAGTTTGCGTACACGCGCAGACCGGGCTTTGAAACTCTCTTGAGTCCCGTTATGGCCTTCTGCTTGCCGATGTACTTAAGCGTTACCTTGATTATACCCTGCTTGTTATCGTCTATTATCTGATAGCCCTTTATATATCCCTCGTTTGCAAGAATGTCGGCTATAGCCTTCTTCATGTTCGACGCGGGGATCTCGACCGATTCATGTCTGGCATCGCTGGCGTTTCTGATGCGAGTCAGCATATCGGCAATTACATCTGATATTTGCATTTCTGAATCCTCCTTCTGTCCTTTCTAACCTTCCGTATTACCAGGACGCCTTGCGGACACCGGGAATCTCGCCTTTATAGGCGCGCTCGCGGAAGCAGATGCGGCAGATGCCGAACTTGCGGAGATAACCGTGAGGTCTGCCGCAGATCTTGCATCGATTATATTCTCTTGTTGAAAACTTCTGAGGTCTTTGCTGCTTTACCTTCATTGAAGTCTTTGCCATTGCGGTTTACCTCCTTACTTTGAAAACGGCGCGCCGAGCAGCGTAAGAAGCTCTTTGGCTTCCTCATCGGTCTTTGCCGTTGTAACAAACGCGATATCCATACCGCGGACGCGGTCTACTTTTTCATATTCTATTTCCGGGAATATAAGCTGCTCCTTAAGTCCGAGAGAATAGTTCCCTCTTCCGTCGAAGGCGTTGGGATTTATACCCTTGAAGTCACGGACAAGCGGCAAAGCTATGCTGAAAAGTCTGTCCATGAACTCATACATTCTGTCTCCGCGGAGCGTGACCTTTCCGCCTATTGCCATTCCGGCTCTCAGCTTGAAGTTTGCCACCGACTTCTTGGCCTTGTTTATGACCGCCTTCTGTCCGGTGATCGCGGTAAGATCGCCTATTATGGCTTCCATAGCCTTTGCGTTGTCCCTTTCCTCTCCGCCGGTACCGACGTTCACCACTATCTTGTCCAGCTTGGGTATCTGCATAGGACTTTTATATCCGAATTTCTTCATAAGGGCGGGAGCAATTTCTGCCGTGTAAAGCTCTTTAAGTCTTGCCATCTTTGCTGCCTCCTCAGTCAAATTTGTGACCGCACGGCGTACCGTCGCTCTTTTTTCCGGAGCACACGCGGATCTTATGCTTTTTCTGCTTTCCATCCTTACCGTCGACCATCTCGATGATTGTGTGATATCTTACGCCCTTCTGACAGTCCGGGCAGTAAAGCGCTACCTTTGAGGCATACATGGCGCCCTCGACGGTAATTATACCGCCCTGCTCGCCCTGCCTGCGGGGCTTTACGTGTTTTTTAAGAAGGTTGGCTCCCTTTACTATAACCTTTCCCTCTTCCGGGGAGACCTCGAGAACCTCGCCTATCGTCCCCTTGCACTTATGGACCTTTGCCTCACCGGAAAGAACGATAACCGTATCGCCCTTCTTTACATGAACCTTATTCATTTAACCGGCACCTCCTTAAAGGACTTCCGGAGCGAGTGAAAGGATCTTGGTAAATTCCTTTTCACGAAGCTCTCTTGCCACAGGACCGAATATACGTGTCCCTCTTGGTGTTTTGTCTTCTCTTATTATAACGGCCGCGTTCTCGTCGAACTTTATATACGAGCCGTCTGAGCGTCTCATCCCGCGAACCGATCTCACGATGACAGCCTTGACCACATCGCCCTTCTTTACTGTTCCGCCGGGAGCCGCTTTCTTTACGCAGGCTACTACAATATCTCCGATGTTGCCGTAGCGTCTGCCTGTACCGCCGAGTACACGGATGCACATTAATTCCTTTGCGCCCGTATTATCGGCAACTTTCATATATGACTGCTGCTGTAACACTGTGCGGTTTCCTCCTCAATTTTATACGCATTTTGACGTATCGTCCGCTTATGACAAGCGGTAACTTATTTTGCTTTCTCGACTATTTCGACAAGACGCCATCTCTTTGTCTTTGAAAGCGGTCTGGTCTCCATAATAAGCACCTTATCGTCAACGCCGGCGGTATTGGCTTCGTCATGTGCGTGGACCTTCAGCGTACGGTGCATGACCTTTCCGTACTTCTGATGCTTAACGCTGTCCTCTATTGCCACCACGATCGTTTTATCCATCTTTGAGCTGACAACGCGACCGACTCTGGTCTTTCTGAGATTTCTTTCTTCCATCTTCTGTTCCTCCCGCCTTACGCATTCTTTCCTTCATTCATCACCGTGAGAACACGCGCTATATCGCGTTTGACCTCGGTGATCTTATGAGGATTGTCAAGCTGGTTGATGGCAAGCTGGAAACGGAGGTGGAAAAGCTCGTCTTTAAGCTGATTAAGTTTATTCTGCAGCTCTTCCTCAGACAATTCTCTGAATTCTTTAGCCTTCATTGCTTATTCCTCCTCACTCGTTTCTCTTTTTATAAACTTACATTTTATCGGAAGCTTATGCATCGCGAGACGCATAGCCTCTTTCGCCACTTCCTCGGCTACCCCGTTCATCTCAAACAGTACTCTTCCGGGCTTTACTACAGCCACCCAGTGGTCTACCGAGCCCTTACCTGAACCCATTCGGGTTTCAGCCGGCTTTTCTGTTATCGGCTTATCGGGGAATATCTTTATCCAGACCTTACCTCCGCGGCGGATATATCTGGTCATCGCTATACGCGCCGCCTCTATCTGGTTGCTGGTTATCCACGCGGCCTCGAGAGCCACAAGTCCGAAATCACCGTAAGTCAGCGTGTTTCCGCGCGTCGCCTTACCCTTAAGCCTTCCGCGGTGCACACGTCTGTATTTAGTTCTCTTAGGCATTAACATAGCTCTCAGCCCTCCTTTTTGGGATTTGCCGCGGGCGCCGGAGCTGTCGGCACGCGTCTGCCGTCGTTTCCGTAGCGGGGTTTACCGTCACGGTCGCCGAATCTGCGGCCTCCGTTGCCTCTTCCGCCGAAGTTACCGTCTCTGCGGTCGCCTCTGCGGTCACCGTCTCTACGGTCTCTGCGGTCGCCTCTGCCGTTATTTCTGCGGTCTTTTCTTTCGCTGGTCTCGGCGCTTCTTCTCGTGCCGTTACCGGCCGAGAGGACCTCGCCCTTATATATCCATACCTTTACGCCGATCTTTCCGTATGTGGTATTGGCCTCCCAGAAGCCGTAATCGATATCGGCTCTGAGCGTCTGAAGCGGTATGGTGCCCTCGTGATAATGCTCCACGCGCGCTATTTCAGCGCCGGCAAGACGTCCCGCGCAGGAAATTTTAATTCCTCTCGCTCCGAGCTGCATGGTTCTGGAAATCGCCATTTTCATGGCGCGGCGGAACGCGATTCTGCCCTCAAGCTTCGCCGCAACGCTCTCGGCGACGAGCTGGGCGTTAAGATCGGGATTCTTTTCCTCCACGACGTTCACAAAAACCGCCTTCTCAGGGCCTACCATCTTTTCGATCTCCGCCTTTAGCTTTTCGATCTCCGAGCCTCCCTGTCCGATAATCTTACCGGGCCTTGCGCAGTGTATGAAAACTCTGACTCTGGCGCTGTCGCGCTCGATCTCGATCTTCGGGATGCCTGCCTCCTGAAGCTTGCTCTTCAGGAATTTTCTTATTTTATAATCGGAAACAAGGGTATCTCCGAATTTCTCGTCGGACTCAAACCATCTGGAATCCCAGTCTTTGATGACGCCCACACGAAGGCCGTGGGGATTTACTTTCTGACCCATTCTTTTAGCCTCCTCTTTTACTCAGCCACGGCGATGTCATTGCCGCTTGATCTTTCTTTCAGGGCAATCGTGACATGGCTTGTTCTCTTTAATATGCGGTCCGCGCTTCCCTTTGCTCTCGGCATCATTCTCTTGAGTGTCGGACCGGGACAGACGTAGCATTCGGAAATATAAAGCCTTGAGGAATCCATTTCCTTGATCTCCGCGTTGGCTATAGCGCTCTTAAGCAGCTTAATGAGATATTCCGATGCAGCTTTAGGTGTATTTTTAAGGATCGCCATCGCCATATTCGCGTCCTGTCCTCTGATGAGGTCAAGAACTATCTTAACCTTGCGCGGAGAGATCCTTGCGTGTTTTAGTATCGCTTTTGCTTCTCTGTTAGCTTCCATTTCAGGTGCCTCCTTCCGGGACGTTTTTAACGCTCCGTATTTTTACTTTAGTCCGGTCTTCTATATACGGATTATTTACCGTTATTGGAAGTTTTTGAACCGGCGTGACCTTTAAAGGTACGTGTAGGTGCGAATTCTCCGAGCTTGTGTCCTACCATATCCTCCGTTATATATACCGGAACGTGCTTCCTTCCGTCATGCACCGCTATGGTATGACCTACGAACTCCGGGAAAATGGTGGAGGCTCTTGACCAGGTCTTTATGACCTTTTTGTCACGCGCTTCGTTCATTGCGACTATACGATTGTAAAGCTTCACTTCAACGAACGGAGCTTTCTTGCAGCTTCTGCTCATTTACTTTGTCCTCCTGACTTAATTATCGTGACGGCTCTTGACAATGAACTTGTTGGTTCTTGCCTTCTTATTGCGCGTCTTATAACCGAGAGCGGGCTTGCCCCACGGTGTTACCGGGGACGGACGACCTACAGGCGATTTGCCCTCGCCTCCTCCGTGAGGATGATCGCAGGGGTTCATGACCGATCCGCGTACCGTCGGACGGATACCCATATGGCGTTTCTTTCCTGCTTTACCGATCTTAACCGTGTCATGCTCGATATTGCCGACCGTACCTATGGTAGCCTGGCAGTCGAGTCTTACGAGACGGACCTCGCCGGAGGGAAGTCTTACCTGAGCCATGCCGTTCTCTTTAGCCATGAGCTGAGCGGCGGCACCCGCCGAACGGACAAGCTGTCCGCCCTTGCCGGGATAAAGCTCTATATTGTGGATCATGGTACCGACCGGGATAACCGATATCGGCATTGTGTTTCCGGGTTTTATATCCGAGCCGGCGCCGGTATACACCGTATCGCCGTCCGTAAGACCGGAGGGAGCTATAATATAGCTCTTCACGCCGTCCTCGTACTGGATAAGCGCGATATACGCGGTTCTGTTGGGATCGTATTCGATACCGATGACCTTTGCCGGCATATCGGTTTTTGTACGGCGGAAATCTATTATCCTGTATTTCTTTTTATTGCCGCCGCCCTGGTGACGGACGGTGATACGTCCGTAGCTGTTGCGGCCCGCGTTCTTTTTCAGAACTGTCAGAAGCGACTTTTCCGGAACGTACTTGGTGACCTCGTCAAAGGAGGGCACGGCCATGTGTCTTCTGGCGGGCGACGTAGGGTTATACTTTTTTGTAGCCATTTCTTACTCCTCCTTTATTTTATCTCATACCGTCGAAGAATTCTATCGTATCGGAATCCTCCGTAAGCTGAACTATCGCCTTTTTCCATCCGGAGGTATAGCCGCTGTGTACTCCCATTCTCTTCGGCTTCTTCTTTACCGAAATGGTGTTTACATAAGCGACCTTAACCTTGAACAGCTTTTCGACCGCGTCGGCGATCTCCGGCTTCGTGGCGCCCCTCATTACTTCAAAAACATATTTCTTATTAGCCGTCATATCCATACTCGCCTCGGTAATGATCGGCCTTACAATAATATCGTAAATCGTTTTCACTTGCCGTACACCTCCTCGATAACCGCGGACGCAGCTTTTGTCATGACAAAAGTGTTGCAGTTGAGAACATCGTAAACGTTCAGCATATTCGCCCTTACGGTTTTAACGCCCGGTATATTGGCGAAGCTCTTAACCACCATGTCGTCGCCTCCCTCGAGTACCACAAGGGACTTCTTACCGGCACCGACCGCCTTGAGCATATCGACCATGGTTCTGGTCCGGTAGCTCTCTGTAGTTATACTGTCGACACAGATGATCTCGTTTGCCTTGAGCTTGGAAGAAAGCGCGTTGTAAAGCGCGGCTCTTCTTGTCTTGCGGTTTATCGTGACCCTGTATTCACGGGGCTTCGGAGCAAATACAACTCCTCCGTGCGTCCACTGCGGAGAACGTGTGGAGCCCTGTCTTGCCCGTCCGGTTCCCTTCTGTCTCCAGGGCTTCTTGCCGCCGCCCGAAACCTCTGAGCGAGTGAGGGCCGACTGCGTTCCCTGTCTCTGATTGAGCAGATATGCTCTTACCGACGCGTGGAGGACTGCCCGGTTTATTTCTTCAATGCCGTATATTTTATCGGAAAGCTCTATTTCCCCGACTTCCTTACCGGCCATATCTACAACTTTTATATTAGCCATCGTGTTTTTCCTCCTTCCGCTTACGCTTTAACGGTATCGCGTATGAAAACTATACCGCCCTTCGAGCCCGGAACGGCTCCCTTTACAGCAATAAGATTCTTCTCCGCGTCTACCTTAACGACGTCGAGATTAAGGACCGTAACCTGCTCGTTACCGTACTGACCCGCCATTTTCTTGTTCTTGAAAACTCTTGACGGGGTGGAGTTCGGACCCATAGATCCGACCTGACGGTGTATAGGTCCCGTGCCGTGCGTCATTCTGAGAATGTGATATCCCCATCTTTTTACCGCTCCGGTATATCCGCGTCCCTTTGTTATACCTGTGATATCGACTCTTTCACCTGCCGCGAAGATATCGGCGGCGACCGTATCGCCTACATTGTATCCGGATATATCGTCAAGACGGAATTCCTTCAAGTGACGCTTTACGGTAAGTCCGTTCTTCTTGAAATGTCCCGCCTCGGGCTTGCTTACTCTCTTCTCTGTCGTATCCACAAATCCGAGCTGGACCGCTTCGTAGCCGTCCGTCTCGACGGTCTTCTTCTGGGCGACCACACAGGGGCCCGCCTCTATGACTGTTACCGGGATAACGTTTCCGTTATCGTCGAAAATCTGAGTCATTCCGATCTTCTTTCCGATTATACCTTTAACCATTCTGTGATCATTCCTTTCTTTCGGAGGAACGCGTTTTTTCCCCGCGCCGTACACGGTGAACCTTCCGCTTTGACCGTTTCACGGTCTTCCTCCTGTTTTTGTTATTGGTTGACGCTCACGTCAACTTGACATAAAACGCTTTAGGATATTTTCCCCGCCGGGACTCAGAGCTTGACGTCTATATCGACGCCCGCGGGAAGCTCGATATTCATAAGCGCGTCCGCAACCTTCTGGCTGGGATTGAGAATATCGATGAGTCTTTTGTGAGTTCTGTGCTCAAACTGCTCGCGGCTGTCCTTATACTTATGAACAGCTCTCAGTATCGTGATGATCTCCTTTTCCGTGGGGAGCGGGATGGGTCCCGATACCGCAGCGCCGTTCCTCTTCGCAACGTCGACTATTTTTGCCGCCGCCGCATCCGCCAGCGCGTGGTCATAGCTCTTGACTCTGACTCTGATCTTTTCGCTTGCCATATTTTTTCCTCCTTTTGATATATTCGGAGCCGCCATCTTTTCACACGGAGTCGGGTGTTTCTTTTGTTTATCAGCAAAAAAATTGCGTTACGCTTTCACGCGTAACACACCTCTTCCGGAAAAAGACCGTATCACTCCGGCCTCCCCTGTCCCCCCCTTATATAATATAGAATATATTATATAAATAAGGAAGATAGGTGTCAGCGCACCCCGAAGTTACCTCGCGACAAGGAATTTTCACGAGCAATCTCCGTTGGCCGCCTCACATTAAGCCTTTTTATATTATCATACTGAAAATAAAATTGCAATAGACAAATCGCAATATTTACAATTTATTAACATTATTTTTTTAGCATTATATATTCGGTTTTAAATTCATTTTTTTATATATTCAGACAAAAGTAATTTTTTTATTTCTTCTTTTTTCCTTTTTCCCATGTCTTTCCACGTCGAATTATTGCTAATAACTTTCTTTAATGCCATAAATATGATATTTTCGTTAATTTTTGGTATACCCTCTTGATTTTTTGTAGATAATATGCTATAATATAGTCGTAGACGTCGTAAGGCGTAAAATAATAAAAAATTATGTTTAAAAATAAAGGAGAATAAAAAAATGAAAACCACAGGATTTGTGAAAAAAATCGACGAGCTCGGAAGAGTGGTTATTCCAAAGGATATCAGAAGGACACTGGACGTCGATCATAACGACTATCTTCAGTTTTACTTAGAGGGTGATTCCATAATAATGAAAAAATTCGGAGACCGCTGCACGTTCTGCAACAGCTCCGAGAACGTTGTGGTATTTAAAAATAAGCTTATATGCCGCAATTGTCTTGAAGAGCTTAAGAACAACACCAGCATAGACCCCTATCCGGATAACGAGTCGAACTGAAAAGCGCTGTACCGCGTTACTGAATAGTATACATAGAAAACTGAACTCAAAGCAAGAAGACCGCCTCAAACGAGACGGTCTTCTTTGTTTTTGCTCTCGCGACGGCAGTTTTTTAGGATACTTACAAACAGTACGGTAAGCTATAAAATTATATTTTGCCTTATTTTCGCGACGCCGACGATAAAAACTCGCCAAAAATAATAATTTTTTCTTTTTTTGTAACAAAAGCACTTGCATTTTGTAAATTATAATGCTATAATATACTCATATTATTACTTTGTAGGTCAAATAAGGCGAGATCCAGCCGGACCTCATGAAAGGATTGGAGATAACCATGAAAAAATCAAAAAGTTTTTTAACTGCGACATTGGTATCCGCGACTATCCTGTCAGCTTTTGCGTTACCGAGCTTTGCGAGCAACGGCAGCGCCTCCTCGAAAGAAATATCTGACTACATACCGCATATAATTATCGGCTCTTTAGTAGTTATAGCGGCGGCGATAGCCGCGATAGTCGCGGTACGCTACAATAAGGCGAAAAAAGCCGAAGAAGAAGCAAAGGCGCAAGGTCTTGCTTCCACTAAGACTCAGGATCCTAATGTCGTGACCGACGATCCTTTCAAAACAGCTCCCGATCAGGGCAGTATAAATGATAAGCCTTCCTCCGAAGACGCTGCCGCAAAGACTATTGAGGAACCGACGATTGCGGAATCGTCGGAAACGGCTGAAGCCGACGAGACTGACAAGATCGAAGAACCGGCCAAGACCGAGACGCCCGACGGCGATGAAAACCCTGAACCTATCGCGGAAGCTCCCGCCGAAGCATCCGAGCATGTAACGGAAGAAGCCGTCCCCACCGAAGAGCCGACCGAAAACGGACAAGCCCCGGAATCTACCAATTCTACCGCAAAGACTATTGAGGAACCGCCGATTGCGGAATCGCCGGAAACGGCTGAAGCCACCGAGACTGACAAGACCGAAGAACCGGCCAAGACCGAGACGCCCGACGGCGATGAAAACCCTGAACCTATCGCGGAAGCTCCCGCCGAAGCATCCGAGCCTGTAACGGAAGAAGCCGTCCCCACCGAAGAGCCGACCGAAAACGGACAAGCCCCGGAACCGACTGAGTCTACCGCACAAACTCTTGAGAAACCGCCGATTACGGAATCGCCGGAAAAAGCTTCCGCTGCTGAAACTAAGACAGACGACTTAAAGCCCGGAGAGTTCAGAGACCCTGAGACCGGATGTATATATACATATAACGCGGAAGGTCTTCCCGTAGCTCCGGACGGAATGGTTATCCGTTACAAATGGAGCTTCCTCGGACGTCTGATCAGCGCTGACAATACCGTTAAGTACCGTTACATGACGCTTCGCCGCGTGTTTCTTTCATATAAAAAAGTGCGGTCAAACGTCAGCTGGAATTTTGACAGCTACTTCTACGGAAGAAAATGTCTCGCTAAAATCAAGGTAAGAGGCAAAAACCTTGTGGTATATTTCAATATCGCGCCCGAAACAATGGAGGGTACAAAGTATCTCGGCAAGGACGTCTCCTCTGTCTCGAGATATAAAACCGTTCCGTTCGCTTACCAGATTAACGGCGAAAGGAAGCTGCATTACGCAATAGAGCTTATCAGACAGCTGCTTGATGGCGTTGAATCGGAAGAGCCTGATTTCATCACTCCCGGACAGGCTCAGTACGCCATACCTTATGAGGAGTTCGGAGACCTCTTCCGCAAGGGTTATATTAAAATCAACAGCTTCCTTGCCGTAGACCGCTCGACCGTAGTCCCCGCTGACGATGACGACGACGAGCCGCTTTCCGAAGAAGCCGAAGAGGATGTTTCAAACGATGCTGATACACCCGCCACGACTGAAGACGTAATCCCGATAGAACCGGAAGCCTTCAACTTCACTCCGCCTAAAAAATAATCTAAAATACAATATTGAATCTTTCTCAAACTTTTCAGAGAAGTTTTTGAATGGGATAAAAAGTGGGGAACTTTTTTCAAAAAGTTCCTCCTTTTTTCTCAGGAACCCTTTTTGAAAAAAAGTGTTCCTTAACCTCCCAAAAATTTCTCCGGAAAAGGTATATCTCTGATTTCAGCAGGCATGATATTCCATCTCCGCCTCCGGCTTTTTGAAAGCTCAGAGTAACGCGGTGCGCGTCCCGGCGCTCCGCTGAAGTCCGGAGAAGTCGGAGACGGAACTTTTTTCTAACCTCCCAAAAATTTCTCTAAAAAAGGTGTTTCTCTGATTTCAGCAGGCATGGTGCTTCATCTCCGCCTCCGGCTTTTTGAAAATTCGGAGTAACGCGGCGCACCTCCCGGCGCTCCGCTGAAGTCCGGAGAAATCGGAGACGGGAACTTTTTTCTAACCTCCCCAAAAATTTCTCCGGAAAAGGTGTATCTCTGATTTCAGCAGGCATGGTGTTCCATCTCCGCCTCCGGCTTTTTGAAAATTCGG
The DNA here is from genome assembly GCA_944393415.1 of uncultured Clostridia bacterium. Taxonomy (GTDB): domain Bacteria; phylum Bacillota; class Clostridia; order Oscillospirales; family CAG-272; genus SIG673. The sequence goes on from CALYAD010000053.1 coordinate 62,796, forward strand.
AGTAACGCGGCGCACGTCGCGGCGCTCCGCTGAAGTCCGGAGAAGTCGGAGACGGTGATGTAATATCTTGCTTACTCAAATCCAATTACTTATCCCCTCCGGAAAAGTTTTTGAGGGTTTCAGGGAACTTTTTTCAAAAAGTTCCCTGAATTAACTGAAAGGGTTCCTGAGAAAAAAGTGGAAACTTTTAAAAAGTTCCCACTTTTTTGATTTTTGTAAGAAAAGCTTTTGACTCAGCCCCTTTTTCATCTTCAGAACCTACAGAAAAATATTGGGAGGTCAACGAACGAAATCCGGGAAAAATCAACCGAAATATCTCTTAAGCAGTCCTTCAAAAGCCCTGCCGTGTCTTGCCTCGTCGCGAGCCATTTCATGAACGGTATCATGTATGGCGTCAAGATTCGCGGCTTTTGCTCTCTTAGCGAGGTCAGCCTTGCCGGCGGTTGCGCCGTTCTCGGCGTCTACTCTCATCTGGAGATTTTTCTTAGTGGAATCAGTGACTACTTCTCCGAGCAGCTCGGCGAACTTAGCCGCATGTTCCGCTTCCTCAAACGCGGCCTTTTCCCAATACATACCGATCTCGGGATAGCCCTCGCGGAAAGCGACTCTTGACATAGCGAGATACATACCTACCTCTGAGCATTCACCGTTGAAATTAGCGCGGAGATCCTCCTTAATATCCTCGGGAACATCCTTGGCGACGCCGACGACATGCTCAGCCGCCCAGCTCTTATCTCCGTCCTGCTTTGTAAACTTGCTGGCGGGAGCGTTGCATACCGGGCACTTCTCCGGCGCCTCGTCTCCCTCGTGTACGTATCCGCATACCTGACATACAAATTTCATTGCTTTTTCCTCCTGAATATTTTTATTATTTTTGTTCTTTGACTCCGCAAGCGGCGCACAGTCCGAAATACAGGACCGTGCCTCCTTCTATAAGAAATCCGTTATTATCCTTTACTGATGGCAGAACGCCGTCTGTCATTACATCAGATACCGCCCCACAGCGTCTGCATTTAGCGTGGCTGTGCGGGGTCACTGTAATGTCATAGCGATCCGCGCCGTCCGTTATGGGTACTTTGATAGCGGTACCGTTCTTTACAAGTGAATTAAGTACGCGGTAAACTGTCGCGCGTCCGATGCCGGGAGCTTCCTCCTCGACCTTTTCATATACCATATCAGCTGTCGGATGGTTGCGCATAGCACTGAAAATGCGCTTCACAGTTTCTTTCTGCTTGGTATTGCGTTCGGCACGCACGGTCTCCGCTCCGCTTTCGTCATCGCGGTACATACGTTTCTCCTTTCGGTGTTCCGGCGGCTTTCTTAATGATATTATATCTCAATAAAAGCGTTTTGTCAAGAGTTTTTGCAAAAAAAATTGTGATTTTTTTATTAACTTTTTCTTGACGAATTAAAAATCTTCACGTTCAAGTATTCCGGTCTCGTACGACTCTCCGTTTTCCGGGAATATTACCGTCTTGATTTCAAACGGAGTAAAGCTCAGCCTCCGCTCTTTTCCGAACATCGTAAATTTGAAGCTGCAGCTTCTGCCCGCACTTTCGTAAATGCGCACCGCTGTCCCCCCGCCTTCCTCGCATTCCTTTACCGCTTCAACCATTATATTATCCGGCAGTACCTCAGATAATGCGGAAAACGAGGTGCTCAGCGCTCCTCCATGATGAGTTTCAAGCACGGTATAGGGTTTATAAAGAAGCTGTGCGGTTCGTTTTGCGGTGACTGCAGGATCAAATTCACCGCGCGGACGGATCACATATTCAAAGCACTGCTCACCAAGGTCCTGATAGTGAGCATCTATATCCTTTTTCCCGAAATGATCGGCATACATACAGCTCCGTGCGATCGTCATATACAGCGTACCGCCTTCAGCCGAAAAGCTGTATTTTGAATCGCTTATAACAGTGATGCCCCGGCGCTCGTCTCCGATATCCGCCCAAAGCTGAGCGGGCTCCTCCTCTCCGTTTGTCTCCTTTTTTATATAACCGAAAGGCATAGCATATATCGCATCACCTGAACTTACTCCGCTTTCAAATGATAAACGCACTCTTTTCAGCTTATCATACAGGAAAAGCTCCGCTTTGACTTCGATATCCCGCGAATACGGATACATTGTAAAGTACTGCGTAAGATACGAACTGCCATAGCGGGTCACTACCTTTAACGCAGCCTTCAGCGGACCGGCTTCGACGACGCTTATCTCGGCCCGGACTCCGGAGCCGGCGTCCGGATCGGAAAAATCGCCGGCTTTTTTATCAAACGTAAACGCGCCGTGTGCCCAGGTATCATAATCCCTGTCCTCAAAAACCGAAGCCGCGGCAAGTCTGCACTCCGTCGTCTCTCCCTTTTCCTTGTCGGTAAAAGAACGTATATAACCCCTGACAGTATCAAATTCCACTCTAAGATATTGGTTTTCAATTACACCATCACCTGCTTTCAGAGCCCCGCCGCATACAGTGTCAAAGCTGTTTCCGCGGTATAAATAATACGTGCGGTATCCGTATGCCGGAAGCGAAGCGATGAACAGCGTATTAAAATGGTCGGTTCCGTTATTCTGCGGACCTCTGACCCTCTGCAGCGGCAGCGGATTTCCGTTTTCGTCGCAGATGCCGGAGATATCGCCCACATTTATGGTGACCGCGGTCTCGACCGGGAAAGGATTGATATTGAATATCACGGCGGGCGCGCCTTCTCCTTCCTTTTCCCAAAGCGTCACTCCGCTTTTCACCGCCGCGCCCTCCGAGAGATACCTTCCGGTGTCTATATTCCATGATATATGCGAGAGCATGAAATCGTTTATGTCCTGTGCGCATTCCATAGCATATCCAAAAGCGTTATACGCCTCGTCGCAGGCATCCTTTATCGCGCAGCCGGCAAGTATGTCATGAAATTGATTAAACATGACCTTTTCCCATGCCGCGCTCAGCTTATCTCTGCGGCTTTTCGTTCCCGGAAGCAGATGTCTGCAAAGCTCCTGGCTCTTTTCGGCCGATATTAGCGCGGTCTCGGCGCGCCTGTTCAGCTTTTTTACCTTAGCAAGCGCCGCGTAGCATCCGCTTGCATGGTGCTGCAGATCCTCGTCTTTAAGCACTCTCAGCTTACCCATATCAATATTTTCACGCACAGAACGGAAGTATTCGGACGGTGAAGAATATTTAATATCCTTACCTATAAGCTTTTCAAGAGACGAAAGCATACTGACCGTAGGTCCGCCGCCGTGATTTCCCACACCGTAAAACGCCATATACGGTACGCCGTCCCTTTCGGAAAGAGCCTTGTATTCGTCGAGACGCGGCACTCCCGCGGTACAGTACGGCAGTGGTATGCGGTATGTAAGAGTTTCGCTTCCGTCCGGCGCACGCCAGACAAACAGATTTTCCGGGAGCGACGGCTTTTCCTTATCCGAGTCCGGACGCATGAACACATAGCTGCTTATCCCCGCTTTAGCTAAAAGCTGGGGCAGCATGCCGTTATGACCGAAGGAATCGACGTTATATCCAGTATCGGTTAAAACACCGAACTTTTCCAGGAAATAATTCTGAGAATAAAGCAGATGGCGCGCAAAGGATTCCCCGCACGGTATGTTGCAGTCCGGCTGAACCCACATCCCGCCGGCAATCGCCCATCTCCCCTCCTTAATCCTCTTTCGTATCTCATCGAACATCTCCGGCTCGCTTTCTTCTATCCATTTATAATAGGAGGCGCACGCCGATGTAAAAATATATCCCGGAAACTCATTCATTCTGTCAAGCGCTGAACGGAAGGTCGCCTTGATCTCAGACAGTCCCTCCGCTCTTTTCCAGAGCCAGACCGGGTCTATGTGCGCGTTGCCTATCAAAAAAATTCTCTCCATAAGCAATACCTTTCTTTTTCCAATACAACGTGTCTGTCAGTCCCTCTGTACAAGGATTTTTAAATAATTTTATCTTTAATCGGTTCAAGAAGCTCGCACTGCTTCCCTATTCTTTCTTTGAGCAGCGCGACAAAGCTCTCCGGCTCCACGACCTTTATAAACGGTCCGAATGACAGCACACGTATCAGAACCTCCGTTTCATCCCGTCTGTCATATTTGACTTTCAGCCTGTATGTCATATCATCCAGCTGTTCCGCGGTCTTTTCAAAATGAGAGAAATGGATAAGCGCGCGCTCCACCGCATTTCTTTCGTCATACAGCAAGGCGGTAAAGCTGTCTATCTGCTTTTCCGGCGGGATTACGCCTTCCGGCGCTTCCGTTTCCAAAATACGGCATTTAACGATCCGCGCGATATTAGAGCCTGTTCACACTAATATTGCGTCAATCAGCATAGAAAAGTAGATAAAGCCACAGAAGATCACGTCCAACTTATCGTAGCGCGTGAAAATCTTCCGAAAGCGTTTCAATCGTAAAAAATAGCGTTCTATTTCGTTCCGTTGTTTGTATCGTTCCTTGTCATACTCCCATGGGTCTTTACGGTTCCTTTTTGGAGGCACTACCGGTATGAAGCCCTTTTCTTCTGCTGCTGACCGCATTTTATCCCCCTCATATGCCCGATCCATGAGAATATAGATTTGCTCTTCCCGGCGCTCAACCTGCGCCAGCAAAGCTATCCCCTCCGGCGAGTCGTGCGCTTCTCCTCCGGATAGAGAGAAGCCGACAACCGATCGGTCAGATGCGGTGACCATATGAATTTTCGTGGTGAGTCCTCCTCTGGAACGTCCGATTGACTGTTTCCCGCTTTTTTTAAAGCTCCTGTTCCATTCGGATGAACTTTGACCGTGGTACTGTCAAGGCAAACAGCCTCCACTTTAATTTTGATGATGCCCTCTATCTGAAGCGCCTCGAACACACGTTGCAGCACGCCATTCTTGCTCCATCGATTCATGCGTACATAAATTGTATGCCAATTCCCGTATTTTTCCGGCAATGCTCTCCACTTGCAGCCGTTTTCGGTGACATACAGTATCGCATTAATCAGTTGGAGATTACTCATGCTTACATTTCCACGCTGGCGTGGAAGGTATTTTTCAATCTTTTCGTATTGCTCTTGTGTTATTTCCATGCACTTATTATAACAC
>CALYAD010000054.1 GCA_944393415.1 uncultured Clostridia bacterium
GCTCCCCAGCGTTGCCCTATCCTCCGATGCGGTAAAAGCAATTCTATTATATCACATTCTTTAATTTTATGAAAGGATTTTGTGTAATTGAATCACTTGCTGGGGGGTGATTTAATTATACCAGATATATATGGAACTGAAAATCGGAGAAAAGATTGCAATATACAGAAAAGCAAAAGGTTACACGCAAGAACAACTCGGAGAATTGGTGGGTGTTTCCGGACAAGCGGTTTCAAAATGGGAGAACGGCGGTGTTCCTGATACATATCTGTTGCCGACTATCTCAAAAGTGTTGGAGGTGACAATTGATGCGTTGTTCGACGTTGAAAAGAATATTTCAGATTATTCTCAAGATGAAATACTCAATAACTTGTTTGATTTTTGTCGACAAAAAATCCATTATAAAAATAGTGATTTTAATATTTTCCGATTTTTATTCGAAACGATTTGGACGCTGCAAAGCGCATATTTATTAGGAGGAGACGAGACTCGTCCTTTGCTTAGTGATGTCGTCGAGAAAAATTCCGGAAACTCACAAATTACATCTCAAATCATTAATAATAATGGGACGACATATTTAACCCTTATCAAAGATTTTCCGTTTTTCTGCGCTGTATGGGATACACCGGAAATATCAAAAAAGATTTTATCAGAGAAAAACTTCGGAGAATTTTTCTCTTTGCTTGCATCAGACAATGGATTTAAAGCTGTTATTTTTACACAAAGCTCAACGGAATCGAGTCAATATACAGCCGAGACGCTGGCAAAAAAGATAGGAATGTCTCTTGAACGTTTCCTTGAAATCGAACCGTTGCTTGTAAAATATGGGATTTTGATCGAAGACAGCCTAACTCTGAATGATAAAGTTATCAAGGTCTATCATAAATGCAGTAATCCCGAAATCAGATCTTTACTTATAATGGCATATCAATTTATCAACGCAAGACAGTGTTATTACAATTTTACATGCAACAGAACAAAACCTTATTTTTATTATGATTAAAATAACTAAGAGAGCAGCCGTAATTGTGCGTTCTCGGCATTATTAAATACCCAAGTTGTAAAAAACAATGTGCTTGGTAAATGCAGATGCAGCCACAAAAAAATAAAAAGCCGCGGCACTGCCTCGGCCTAAAACCGGAGAATTCGAGAGATTTCTCCGGTTTTTTGCTTTGCGTTGTTTTTATTTTATTTTTTGTTTGCGTTATGTCCGGGTTGAAATTTTATAGGATTTGTGATATAATTTATGTGATCTTAAGGAAAGAAGGAGCGGTCATGAAATATATTATTGGTGGATTGAGTTTATTTCTTATACCAATTATAGTAAATGGCGTTCGGGTATTTTTACGCCAGCCTAAAAAGGCGGAAAAAGGCAAAGTGTATTTACCGAAATTCTTTGCGGTTTTAGGATTCATAATCGTTTCCGTTTTTCTCATTCCCACCTTAATTACAGCTTTTTCAGACGAGCCGGTTTGGGTACCCATTCTTTACTTTGTGTTTACTTTACTTGGCGCAACTTTGATAATTGCGTTTATCAATAGCGAAATCTCCTATGATGAAGATGGATTTGTCGCCAAAAATTTCTTTGGCATGAAAAGAAAATTCACTTATGATCAAATAACGGCAATCAAAGAAAACATGCACGGGGATTATATTTATATCGGCAAGCGCAAAGTGATGATCGATGAATTTTCAGTAGGAGGAATTGATTTTATCGCGTTTGTCAATAAGAAATACAGAAAACTACATAACGGTCAAAATCTTCCCAAAATACGCAAAACAAAGCACGATTTATTCAACGGCAATATCGATGATGCTGCGGGATTTATTGCAGCTTATATTTTGATTGGTGTTGCCGCGGCAGCATTCCTCAGCTTCACGGTTTGGTATGTTTATTTTACACCGAGCTCTGTAGAAAATACGACAAAGCGTCAAGTAACCTTCAGTTCCTGTGCTGTGCAAGAAGATGAATTAATATTAAAATCCAATGATAATACGACATATATAATACAATTTATCGATGAGGGATTGAGTGTTGAAAATTTCGAATCCATTTGTAACGGTACTACTGTCGTCACTACATATTCAAATGTAGTTAAACCGGAAGACACAGATGATTTTTATTCAGTAAAAGCCATTTTATATAATGATAACTATCTTTTGAGTTTTGAGGAAACCAACAGATATCATCAACAGGAATATTTTCCTCTTGTTATCTTAGCGGGAGCATTAGATTTGATTTGGATAACATATGTTGTAGCCTCTATCGTTGTGGGGCGAAATCCGAAAAAATATAACAGGAAAATTATAAAGCTGTTCTTCAGGGACGGCTATGTGAAATATTGATATCAGGCGGATCACCCCGCCTGCTCTGACTCAATTAAAGAAAAGATTACGGATGGTTTCAGACGGAAAAACAGAGACCTATGTTACTCCGTAACTAATTGCTTCTGCTACAGGGATAAAACGCCGCAAACACGAACACACCCGACGGACTGCCCGCGGATAGAATCCGACGGGAGTTTCATCGGGTGTGTTTTCCTCTTCGAAAGGATATATATACGCGTCATCATAGCTCCGTACGCGCGTATTTTCCATGATAACCGCGGTAGGGCCGGCAGGGTTATGAAAAGCTGCCGTCCCCAGCGTCATAGCCACATACAGAATCCTAACCTGACTCAAGTACATTCTTTTAATTTTTAAATTACACCGAGCTCCTCCAGCCAGGAAGAAACATCGCTTTCGGACGCGCTTGAGCGGAAGCGATGTCCTTGCAGCCAATTGCCCGTACCGGCAAGCTCTTCAAGGAGCGTTCCGCTCTGCCCTAAGCCCGAGCTTGACGATGTGCAGAAGGGTATGACAGTTTTGCCCGTAAAATCGTTATCCTCAATAAAATCGTTTACAGGCCACGCCGCAATCCCCCACCAGATAGGATATCCGATAAAAACAGTGTCGTACTCATCCCAATTCTCTATGGCAGTCGAAACAAGCTCTACATCCCGCAGCTCCTCGTTTTCATATTCCTGATAGACTCTGCTGTTATGATTACTGTAGTTCAGGTCGGCGTCCGTGTATTCGTTTACCGGTACAAGTTCAAACAGCGTACCGTTTGTCGATTCGGCAATATAGTTCGCTACCGCCTCCGTATTGCCCGTCGCAGAAAAATATACCACAAGCACACTTCCGTAGCCGCCCGGCGCTACAGGCTCCGTTCCATCGGGTGTTTCCGGAGTCAACTGTCCGCCTGATTGGTCGGTTTGTGATTTGCCGCCTGTATCCCGGCAAGCTGTAAAGGCAAACACCGTTGTCAGGCTTAAAAGAACGCATATAAGCGCTGTCAAAAACTTTTTCACGCTATTTGCCTCCTTTTATTTACTGATTTTTCTTTGCCGCGTCATTGGTATTTTTGCGCTCCTCAACCATCTTAACGAACCATTCAACCATGCTGGGATCGGTATGGGAGAAAAAGGATGAGGTATCTTTATCGAGCCCGGCAATGGTCTGCATATCATCGTCGGAAAGTGTAAAGTCAAACACATTGAAGTTCTCCGCCATTCTCTCTTTACGCACTGACTTTGGAATGACGACTATACCGCGCTGCAGATGCCAGCGGAGAATAACCTGCGCCACAGTCTTACCGTACTTTGCGCCGATCTTTTCCAGCGTAGGATCGGTAAACAGCCCTCCGCGTCCCTCTCCGAAAGGTGCCCACGCCTCGTGAACGACGCCGTATTTTTTCATCCACTCGTGTGCAGCCTTCTGCTGATCATGCGGGTGCGTCTCCACTTGGTTTACCATCGGCTTGATACGCGAAAAGGAACAAATATCTACAAGTCTGTCGGGATAGAAATTGGATACGCCGATGGCGCGGAGTTTTCCTTCGGCGTACAGCTCCTCTAAGGCACGCCATGCTCCGTAGTAATCGGCAAACGGCTGGTGCAATAATACAAGGTCGATATAGTTAACCTGCAGTTTGCGCATGGATTCAAGTACGGATTTTCTGCATTCCTCATAGCCGTAATGTTCGATCCAAACCTTTGTGGTAATAAAAATTTCCTCGCGGGGGATACCTGAGTTTTTGATGGCATTGCCGACTTCTTCCTCGTTAAAATAGGACTGCGCCGTGTCTATATGGCGGTAGCCGACCGAGAGCGCCTCCGAAACGCATCTCCCGCACTCTTCCCTTGTCACCTGATACACGCCGTATCCGAGTTGGGGCATTTTGACCCCGTTTTCAAGAGTTACATATTCCATACAAATAAACCTCCTTTTGTTTATGGTTCTATTATAGTATTTTCGTTTTAAAAACGGAATAACCAAAAAGTTTATAGTATAAACTTAAAGTATATGCCAAAGCTTTTCTTACCGGAAACGGAGATGCTTTTAAGAGAGGTTTTATAAAATTTAATTCGCCAAAAATAATACACAAAAAGTTTTGGTCAAAGGGCAAAGCCCCTGTCGTCCTCTGCAGAGGGCGAAATTTTCCCCGAAAAGAACGCAGGAGATATATAAAATGTCCCGGTGGGGTAAATAGCTTAAGGGAACTTCTTGAAAGAAGTCCCCTTATAAACCCTCAAAAACTGCTCTGCAAGGAACGCGCCCCGGCAATCGAGCTTAAAAGCTCAATAAATTTTTTAACGAGCTTTGTCGGCTCCGGAGAATAGAATACCCCGAAAGGAATGGTATCATCCCAAGCGGCGGGAATGAGCTTTAACAGCGGGTGAACGTCTTCCCAGCCCTCGACGGTAATAATCGGCGCGTTTTCGGTAACGGCGCGATTGTACGCCGAAATATTGAACATTTCAAAATCCTCGACTCTAACGCCATGGCTTTCAAGCTTGTCGCGCAGTCTGTCTATATACACATTCCATCCGCGACGAATCAACAATACTTTGCGGTTTTTCAGATTTTCAGGCGTGATTAATGTCTCGGCACTCAAAGCGTTCGTCACCGGAACCGCGAACAACAGCTTTTTATTATACATATGTGCCGCCAGACAGCCTCGTTCCTTCAGAAAATTATCGTCATAAAGTCCCGCCACGACATCGATATGCTGCCCTAAATTTTTGAGGATCTCCACCGCGTTGACGGGATTGTTGTCGAAGGGGATAAGCTCGATTTTCAGCGTCGGCATACGGCTCTGTATCTGAGACCATACGTCGAGAATAAATTTCGCGGGCGTCATAACTGACGTGCCGACACGGATGGACTTTCGGTTTTTGCCCTCGTCGATCTCCCGGACCTTCCTTGCCGCACGGTCGATATATTCCAGAATATAGCGCGCGTCCTGCAAAAAGATTTCGCCCGCCTCAGTAAGACGCAGTCCGTGATTTGTGCGTTCGAACAACGCGGCGGAAAGCTCCTTTTCCAGTGCATTGACCTGTTTCATCACCGCGGTAGGCGTGATATAGAGAGCATCCGCCGCTTTGGTAAAACTGCCGCTTTCCGCAGCCTTTATAAACGTTTCCAGCCGACTGTCGAACATTCCGCACCTCACAATTGTTTATACTAAATGTACATACCCATTATAACATCCTTACAAAAAATAATCTATGGGATTTTGTAAATATATCCTTCGACATCTGAATCTAAAACTCAGTTTTTTGCGTCTCAAAACCGAATAACCCTTAAGTTTCAGATAAGCTTTCTTTGATATATTTTAAATCTTACCAAGGCGGAGAACTTATTTAACCTCGAATCCGGCGAAAGCATAAGGGGATATATCCGAGAGAAAAACCCGATCGCCCGCCAAGCTGCCCGAGCAGTTGATGAATGTGATGCCGCCGTATCTCCTATTCAGCTTTATTTCAGGCTCTGATACTATGTCCTGACTAAAATTCCATAGGCCAACCGAAAGCTTTCCCTCCTTCTCCTTGCATATCATATAAAGGTCGGGCGAGGTTACCGACGCTTCAGCCGGAAGCGACTTTCCGGAAGAAAGCCATTTTACCGCCGAGGTCAGCTGGCGGGCGCGGGTGTACTGCCGCCACATCGCTTCTGAATTGAAATACGCCTCAAATGTGAATACCAAAAACCGTTGTCCGCTTTTATTCTCATAGAAATAGGAAGCCGGAAGCTCCTCATTTGAGACGATAAACCGGCTTTGCACATCAGCTCCGTCGCGCAGCTCTGCTCGGCGGAAAGTCGGTTTCTCCGTTTCCCCGAAAATCGCTACATACTCATTTTCTGACACGAAATATTCCTCGACAGGGGTTAAAAGCTCCCCGATCCTCTCGCATCCCGTGTCTATCCCCCGAAGCTGTAAAATGCGCGCCGCCTCCATGTCCAGGATCAAGCCGTCGTTGAGCGCCTGCTCAGGAAGCGCCCGCGCGTTTTCGCCGAACGCGATACCGCAGACTCCGCCTCCCTCATATACTGAGGGTATCGCACAGCATGCCAGCATCTCCGCGGCAGGAGAATAAAAGATATTTTGTATCTTCATGTCCCCCTCTATGCGCTCATAGATCTCCTGCGCGGCGTATTTTTTCGGCGCTTCATAAACACGAACTCCGCAAGCGTTCTTGCCCGCAAAGTACTGCTCCAGCTTTCCGTAAAGCTCTTTATTACGCATATGACTATCGGTGTAGCCCCGCTCATACCGGACTCCGGAAGTATAATCAAGGGCATACTTTAAGATTCCGTCCGTACAGGCGGCAGCACGCATAGCGGTATCAAAGCCCTCTAAAAACGCTGCCGGTATCTGCCATCTGGGACGCGGATATACATCCCCTTCGCAGAAAATTTCTATATCTTTATCCCTGCGCCAGCTGCTCTCCATGCGCTCCAGCTCAATTATGTCCTGAAGCCGTCTCCCGGGTTGCCTGACAGCCCAATACGGCGCGCCGATAAGCCGGTAAAAGGGTTTTGTTCCGCCCGCCAATATCCGGCTGATCCGGTCAGGCGACGTACCGTCAATATCCCATGAGCTCATACAGGCGCATTGACCAAACCGGATATCGGGATCGACACGGTCGATACATTCACGCATCTGCCGAGCAAAGCGCTCAAGCCAGTATCCGTTCGCCCGCATAAAAGCGTCGCGGTACTTATTGCTGCCGCCGACCAGAAGCTTCTCTGTCAGAAATTCCCTTGTAACAGTCTCCCCCAGAATTTCAGAAATTTTTTTGATATGGTTACGGCACAGGCATCCGAAACCTCCCTGAAAAGCGCCGTAACGGAAATCATCGTCAAACATGATCATGTCAACACCGCATCGCGCGATCTCCGTAAGAAATTCGGACATCCAAGCACGGTAGCCCTCATCCGACGGGCAAGCTTCATTTTCTGTCTCGCTGCCTGTGACAGCTGTCATATGTGTAAAATCGTTTTCTCCCTGTAACATGAACGTCCAGAGCCACGCGCCAACCTCAAATCCATTTCTTTTTAAAAAAACACAGTATTCTTTCAGGATAGAAAGCTCCCGTTTACGTCTCTCCCGGTCAATAGCGCCATATGGATTCAAGGTTAAAAACACCCGTTCCGCATCCAGATCTTTCAGCTGCCGCAGCAGTTCTTCCTTGTCAGAGCGGATAACGTTTATAGTTGAGATCGGCACAGATATCTTATACATTTCAATCCCCCATGCTGCCTTCAGGCAGCTAAAAAAACCGATTTTATCGGTTTTTTACCGTTTTTTATCGGTTTTTAATAGATATAAAAAATTATCGTGTTTTGATCCGCGAAAAATTTACGCGTGAAGTCAGCCGCATTCTGCTGCGATGTAATATATATTTCACTCTAATCCTACATGACGTCTTTATGCGGCTTAAATATATTTTGGCTATAAAACCTTTGAACTGTGCTAAGAGAAGTCGGAAACGGGATGAAGCCGCCTGCACAACCCTTAAAAAAGCTTTTGGGAAATTTTCACACTTTTAACGAAAACGCTCACACCCTGGTTTTGTCCCGGTGTGAGCGTTTTGGGTTACTGTCTTAGCGGTAACCCAGTATTACCCGATTTATATTTTTTCAAGAACCAAGTTTCTTCTCCGGTCACATCAGCCTTTTACAGGCGTGTGAAGCTTCGGCACTTCGAGTTCCGTGTTTTTCAGTAATAAGTTCCTGCTAATTACGCGCCGGCTGATAACGTATTATTCGTAAAGCTTGCCCATTTTGACAAGTCTTTCGTATCTGGCCTTCGCGTTTTTCTCCGCCTTGTCGAAGAGCTTTTCCGCTCTTTCAGGGAAGGTCTGGGCAAGTCTCGCGTAACGTGTTTCACTTGTAATGAACGCCTTGTAATCCGCGCTCGGCTCCTTGGAGTCTATGATAAGCTTTCCGCTTTCAAGCGTCGGGTTATATCTGAACATATTCCAGTATCCCGCCTCTACGGCCTTTTTCATCTCAGCCTGGCAGTTCTGCATTCCGCCCTTGACTCCGTGCATTTCGCAGGGAGCGTAGCCGATGATAAGTGAGGGGCCCTTATATGCCTCAGCCTCCGTAAGGGCCTTGAGGAACTGGTTCATATCCGCGCCCATCGCCACCTGAGCAACGTAAACATATCCGTATGACATGGCGATCTCGGCAAGGTTCTTTTTGCCTACAGACTTACCCGCCGCGGCGAACTGCGCTACCTGTCCTATGTTGGACGCCTTTGACGCCTGACCGCCGGTGTTTGAATAAACCTCGGTATCGAATACCATTACGTTGACATCCTCACCGGACGCAAGAACATGATCCAGTCCGCCGAAGCCTATATCGTACGCCCATCCGTCTCCGCCGAATATCCATACCGACTTTTTGGCGAGGTAGTCCTTCTCGGCGACTATTTTGGCGCAGAGATCACATCCGTTGCCGTCTATCTTAGCCACAAGAGCGGCGGCGGCGGCGCCGTTGGTCTTTCCGTCGTCGTATGTCTCAAGGTACTTATTTGCGAGCTCCTTTACGTCGTCCGGAGTTTTTTCACCGTTTGCGAGCTCCTCAACGTATCCTTTCAGTCTTTCGCGGATCGCCTTGTGACCGAGCGCTATACCGTAACCGTGCTCGGCGTTGTCCTCAAACAGTGAGTTTGCCCAAGCCGGACCCTTTCCGGTCTCGCGGTTAACGGTATAAGGGGTTGAGGGAGCGGAGCCGCCCCAAATCGAGGAGCATCCGGTCGCGTTGGAAATAAACATTCTTTCGCCGAAGAGCTGGGTGATGATACGCGCGTAAGAGGTCTCGGCACAGCCGGCGCAGGAGCCGGAGAACTCAAGCAGAGGCTGCTTGAACTGGCTTCCCTTAACGGTAGTGTTGATAAGCTCCTTCTTTTCGCTTACATTGGCGACGGCGTAATCAAATACCTCCTGCTGATCCGCCTGCGTCTCCTGAGGCGCCATCTCGATAGCGAGCTTGGGTGCCGCGATCTCAGCCGCTCTCTTTGCCTGCTTCTTCGGATCGTCCGGGATCTCCGCGGCCGCAGCGGCGGCAGCGTCCTTCAGAGCCTTTGTTGAAACAGGGCACGCCTTTACGCAGAGCGTACAGCCCATACAGTCAAGAGGCGAGATGGCTATAGAGAACTTATAATTTGTCTTAATTACCGGTTTAGCGGTGAATTTGGTCTGCGCCGGCGCGGCCGCCGCTTCCTCCTCCGTCATCGCAAACGGACGGATAGTAGCGTGAGGACATACGAACGAGCAGTTATTACACTGGATGCAGTTTTCGGGATGCCAGACGGGAACCATGACCGCAACCCCGCGCTTTTCATAAGCAGCGGCGCCCTGCGGATATGTACCGTCAGCATACTTTTCAAACGCGGAAACGGGAAGCTTGTCGCCGTTCATCGCGTTAACAGGCTCGACAACGTTGTTTACGAAATCCACAAGCTCCTGACGCTTGCCCTGTGCCGGCTTTTTATCGTCAGCCACGGAGCAGTTTTTCCAATCGGCGGGAACATCGATCTTTTTGAAAGCGTCGGCGCCCGCGTCTATAGCCGCGTAGTTGAGATCGACCATAGCCTGACCTTTTTTGATGTACGACTTGTACGCCATCTTCTTCATATAGTCTATCGCCTCGTCCTTCGGAAGGATATTGGCGAGCGCGAAGAAAGCGGACTGAAGTATCGTGTTCTTTACCTTGGCGTTTCCTATCTTGTTCATCGCAAGACTGGTAGCATTGATAACATAAAAGTTTATATCGTTATTGGCGATATAATTCTTTACCTTTCCGGGAAGGTGCTCTGAAAGCTCCTCTACGGTATCCCACTGACAGTCAAGCAGGAAGGTGCCGCCCGGTTTTACGTCGTTGACCATATCGTACTTATTGAGGTACGCCTGGTTATGACAGGCGACGAAGTTCGCCTTATTGATATAATAAGGGCTCTTTATCGGCTTATCACCGAAACGGAGGTGAGAAATCGTTATGCCTCCTGTCTTTTTGGAGTCATACTGGAAGTACGCCTGAATGTACTTATCGGTGTGGTCGCCTATGATCTTAATGGAGTTTTTGTTTGCTCCGACCGTGCCGTCGCCGCCGAGACCCCAGAACTTGCAGGAAATCGTTCCCTCAGGTGCGGTGTCGGGAGCGGGCTTCTCCTCAAGAGACGTACCGGTTACGTCGTCGACTATGCCGATAGTGAAGCCGTTCTTCGGCTCGTCCGCCGCAAGGTTTTCGTAAACCGCGAAAACGGAAGAAGGAGGAGTATCCTTGGAGCCGAGACCGTAGCGTCCGCCGACGATCTTTTTATCCGTAACGCCGAGCGTGGCGAGAGCGGTAACGACATCGAGATAAAGCGGCTCGCCGAGAGAACCGGGCTCCTTCGTTCTGTCAAGGACCGCGATTTTCTTCGCTGTCGCCGGGATGGCCTCAAGCAGCTTCTCAGCGACAAACGGTCTGTAAAGACGGACCTTTACAAGTCCCACCTTCTGTCCTGCCGCGTTCATATAATCTATGACTTCCTCGACAACGTCGCATATTGAGCCCATGGCGATTATGACGCGGTCGGCATCCGGAGCGCCGTAGTAGTTGAAAAGCTTATAGTCTGTGCCTATCTTGGCGTTGACTTTATTCATATATTCCTCGACTATTGCCGGGAGAGCGTTGTAATATTTATTGCAGGCCTCTCTGTGCTGGAAGAATATATCCCCGTTTTCAGCTGAGCCGCGGAGTACCGGATGCTCCGGGTTCAGAGCGCGTGCGCGGAACTGCGCTACGGCGTCCATATCCACCATTTCCTTAAGGTCGTCGAAGTCCCAGACCTCTATCTTCTGTATCTCGTGAGAGGTACGGAAGCCGTCAAAGAAGTTTATAAACGGAACACGTCCCTTAATAGTGGAAAGATGAGCTACCGCGCCGAGGTCCATAACCTCCTGCGGGTTGGTCTCGGCCAGCATCGCAAAGCCGGTCTGACGGCATGCGTAAATATCGGAATGGTCTCCGAAGATATTAAGCGCATGTGACGCGACGCAGCGTGCCGAAACATGGAATACACATGGCAGAAGCTCGCCCGCGATCTTGTACATATTCGGGATCATGAGCAGAAGCCCCTGAGAGGCGGTATAGGTTGTGGTGAGCGCGCCCGCGGCAAGCGAGCCGTGTACTGTACCCGCGGCGCCGGCTTCGGACTGCATTTCCGTCACCTTAACGGTTGTACCGAAAATATTTTTGAGACCCTGAGCTGCCCACTGATCGACATAGTCGGCCATAGGACTGGAAGGGGTGATGGGATAAATACCCGCGACCTCAGTAAACGCATAGCTTACGTGGGCGGCGGCATTGTTGCCATCCATGGAAAGTTTTCTTCTTGCCATTTGT
Organism: uncultured Clostridia bacterium; assembly: GCA_944393415.1. Classification (GTDB taxonomy): domain Bacteria; phylum Bacillota; class Clostridia; order Oscillospirales; family CAG-272; genus SIG673. The sequence continues at coordinate 11,725 of CALYAD010000054.1, forward strand.
TTGCCTCCTGAATGATATCAAAGATTCGATTTATTATATCATAATTAATTATAAAAGTAAAGGCTATAATTATTTCAATTGTAAACTTTCTTTTAAGTTTGCATATATCTGTAAAAATCGGTTATCGTCTTGACCTCAAGCGGACAAAATACATATTAATCCCCCATGCTGCCCAAGGCAGCACAAAACAGACATGAAAAATTTTCGGGCTTCGCTTTGCGAAGCAAAAAGCGTTTAGCTTTTTAGAAAATTCGGGCGTGAAATCACCTGCATATTGATGCGATGTAATTTAGTTTTCACGCTAATCCTCCATGCCGCCTTTGGCGACTAAAAAACCGTTATAATCGGTTTTCAATAGATATGAATAATTTTCGTGCTTGGCAAAAGTACTATGTTACTTTAGAAAATTTGAGCGTGAAACTATCTGCATTATGATGCGATCAGATTGATCTTTCACGCTTATCCTCCATGCCGCCATAGGCGGCTAAAATGGACATGCGTTAACTTAATCTTTCACGCCAGTACCCTTCCATTTGTCTTTTATATTACGTATAATTTCCAAATATTATCAAACAAAAATACCGGCGTATATCTTAATTCTAAAAGCTAAAACTATTTAAAAATACATTTGGTATAAGGAAAATAAAGGATAATGCTTACACTGCTTATACGCACCGTGATAATTTATGTTTTTCTCGTCGTCGCCATGAGAATGGGCGGAAAACGTCAGATCGGGGAGCTTCAGATATCCGAGCTTGTAACCGCTCTTCTCCTGTCGGAGATCGCCGCCATCCCGATCGGGCACGAGGAGATACCTCTGACATACGCCGTCGTACCGATTCTGACGGTGATTTGTCTTGAAATTATTTGCGCGTTTATCGTAACAAAGAGCCAACCCCTAAAACGAATATTCGACGGAAGCCCAAGCGTTCTGATCCGAAAGGGCAGACTTGACAAGGCTGAGCTCGGCAAAGCCCGAATGGGGCTTGAGGAGCTTTTGTCCGAGGCGAGACTGAAGGGCGTGTCCGATATTTCCGACCTTGAATACGCTATACTCGAGCAGAACGGAAAGCTCTCGGTTTTTGAAAAAGCCAAAAAAGGGGAAAAGGAAACCGGTATAGCCCACGCCATAATCGTGGACGGGAATATAAGCCGTCACGGTCTTGACTGCATTTCAATGACAAAAGAGGAGCTTGACGAGCGCATCCGAAGCAAAAAAACCGAACTTAAAAAGGTTTTTCTCTACACGGTTAACGACGCCGGAGAGGAAAACTGGATTTTCAAAACACAGAAAAAAGGCTCGTAAGCTTGAGCGCTAAAAGACCGCTTCTTTTTCTTTTCTTTGAAATGAAGCGGAAAAAGAAGCAAAAAGAGAAGAAACCTTTGAAAGGAATAACGCGGATCTTCTTACTGCGTTATACGTATTAGTATGAAATCGTTCATTACCGCCATAATTGTTTTTATCGTGATGGTCGCGGGAATAATCACTCACGTGGTATACGCAAACAGCGTAACGGACAGGCTTCTGGAGGCAGTGAGCCGGGAAAGCATCACGACCGCGTCGGGCGCTGAGCAGGCCGAACAATACTGGACAAAGCACAAGCTGATGATACACCTCGGCATCAACACCTCATATACCGACAGAATCAATTCCGAATTCGCGACTCTCCGCTCCGCAATCGAAAACCGGGACAGTGAAAAAGCCGCCGAATCGGCGGCTCTGATAAAGCTCTATATCTCAGAGCTTGAAAGGGTAAACAAGCTCTCACTTGAAAATATTCTCTGACCGGTTTACTCAAAAGGACTCATGTCACCGCGATACCAGCCGATCCGCAAGATCCCGTAAGCTCCTTTTCCCAGTCCTCTTTCACACATGGAACGGCAAAGCGTATCCGGATTAAGATAGGAATCGGGCGCGGCGCCGAGCAGCGCCTCCAGAGCGTCTTCCCGGCGCTCAAGTGAACGGACAAGCGGTCTTATGTCTATGACCTTTTCCTTACCGTCCTTTGTTTTTTTCTTCACGGCTATCTCTCCGGAAAGCAGCTCTTCCAGCTCTCGTTCCCGCGCGCTCTCAAAACCGGTTATTTTATAAAGCGCGTATGATATTTCGCCGAACTTGGATAACGGCTCATATACCTTGTTTATATACAGTCCGTCCGCGAACTCCTTCCGCAGCCGCGCGCATATTTCCTCATGCGGCATATCCTCGGTAAGACGAATATCGAGCAGCTCGCACTCGCTTTCCGCAAACAGCGGAAGCGGCTGAGTGAATATCATTTTGGGATGCGGATTGAAGCCCTCGGTATAGCGAAGCGGAATTTTTGCCCTTATCATCGCCGTTTGCATGGTACGGCAGAGATCAAGATGAGAGATATATTTCAGTCTTCCTGTTTTTGAAAAGCTTATTCTGACGCTTTCGGACACCATGCCGTAACACCCCCAAGTCTGTTAGCGCCGCACCCCGAACAGCTTTCCCGACAGTTAGGGGTAGGCTTTGATTCTCTTGACCTGTTATATTCGGACAGCAGAAAGCGCTTTGTAACGCCGATATCGATGATGTCCCACGGAAGCGTCTCCTCAGTCGAAAACGCGCGGTTAGCGTAAAATCCCATATCCATCCCCGCGGCGCTGAACGCCTTTATCCAGTCCTCATATCTGAAAAACTCATCCCAAGCGTCAAATCGCATACCGAGCCGCCGGCATTCCAGCAGTACTCTTCCGAGCCGCCGGTCGCCTCTCGCAAGCGCCGCCTCCACCCTCGAGGCATACGCGTCGTGATAATTGAATTTAAGCCTTTTGTCGCTGATTATTTCCGCAAGATACCTCTGCTTCTCCGAAAGCGACTCGAGAGAGTCCTGAGCGTCCCACTGAAAAGCGGTGAAGGGCTTTGGGATAAAGCATGCACAGCTTATGGTTACCTGGGGCGCCCGCCCCTTTCTTCCCGGGGTTCTGTAAAACTCCTCAGCCACGCGCATAGCGGTGTCCCGTATACCGTCGAGATCCTCTTTGGTCTCGGTCGGAAGCCCCAGCATAAAGTATAGCTTTACGTTGGATTTCCCGCCGGCAAAGGCGAGGGAGCAGGCCCTAAGTATCTCCTCCTCGGAGATATTTTTATTTATGGCATCGCGCAGACGCTGAGTACCCGCCTCCGGCGCAAAGGTAAGTCCGCTCTGCCGCACTGACGAAATACGGTCCATCAGCTCTTTGGAAAAGGTATCCGCTCTCAGTGACGGCAGGGAAAGACTGACCTTTTCCCTATCCGTCCATTCAAGCAGCTTCTCGGTCAGATGGGACAGCCGACTGTAATCGCTTATCGAGAGAGAAAGAAGCGAGACTTCATCGTATCCGGTATGCTCATACAGGCACCTGACCTGCTCGTTTACCCTATCCGGGCTTTTTTCTCTGACCGGACGGTATATCATTCCCGCCTGACAGAAGCGGCAGCCGCGTATGCACCCGCGGTATACCTCCTCCGTTATACGGTCGTGTACCGTCTCAATGTACGGCATCACGAACGTGTCCGGAAACGGCGCGGCGTCAAGATCCTTTATTATCCGTTTACGTATCTTCCCGGGAACGTCCGGATATAAAGGAGCGTAGCTTTCCACCGTACCGTCGGGATTATATTCCACACGGTAAAGAGACGGCACGTAAAAACCCTCGATATGGGAAAGCTCTCTTAAGTAACCCGCTTTTGTATATGACCCCGAACTTTTCATTTCAATGTAAAGCCGGACCATTTCACACAGCGCCTCCTCGCCTTCACCAATGGAAAAAACGTCGAAGAAGTCGCACAGCGGCTCCGCGTTATATGTACACGGACCTCCGCCTACAACTATAGGAAAATCCTCTCCCCTGTCCTTTGCAAGCAGCGGGATACCGGCAAGCTCCAGCATGTTGAGTACGTTGGTATAGCAAAGCTCGTACTGCAGCGTTATTCCCATAAAATCAAAATCCTTTACGGGGTCCCCGCTTTCCAGCGCGTAAAGCGGCAGTGAGTTTGATCTCATCTGCTCCTCCATGTCCGGCCACGGTGCGAATACTCTTTCACACCATGTGTCCGGCATCTGATTAAGCGCGTGATAAAGAAGACGCATTCCGAGATTTGACATCCCGATTTCATACGTATCCGGAAAACAGAACGCGAACCTCGCGTTTATTTTTGTTTTGTCCTTTACCGTTTGTCCGAATTCGCCGCCGGTATATCTGCCCGGCTTCATAACATTTCTTAATATATTATCTGTCAGCATTCAGTTGATCCGCAGGCAAAAAACGCCTCGCAAACATCCTTATTCAAAATTAGGCTCAGGAGCACCGACGCCCCCGCCCGGCTTACTTTCTCTTAACTTTAACGGCGCTTCCGGACACGTTCCGGCTGCCGATAAAGCCCGCTATACCGCAGCATACCGCCTGAAACGCTACAGCCAACAGCGGAATTGCGGCCCAGCCTCTGCCAATGGCGCATAGGAACAGTCCCGCCGCGGCTCCAGCGGCGCAGGTAAAGCCGGCAAGCCTGCTTCCGTAAAACACCAGCTTCTTCTGACGCTTATATTCGATTAGCGCCGTGAAAAATCCGACCGCGCCTGCGCGGGATATCAGTACTCCCTCGCGGTCTGTCTCCGCAGGAGAAACATCATCCCCCTCCGCGTATTTAATGCTTTTGAGAAGCTCGGGTTCAAGCCCCGTCGTATAGAATACGAGCGCGCTGTCGATGCATGGGTTACAGCTCTTGAGCGAGACGAGCGTATCCGAATTCCGAAGCTCGGATATGCGTCTGCACAGCTCCTCGTCCGGTCTGAAGGTCATTTTTATACGGCAGAAGAACTCTCCGTCGTCAGCTATGTAAAGCACCCTTGTGTTCCGGTCAAGCTCGCCGTCGTACCGCGCGACCTTCACGCCGGCTCTTCTCAGATATTTCTCGTCTCCGACCCGAAGCGTGGACCTTCCCACAAGAGCCGTTACGCCATGCTCGGCTATTTCCGTCAGCTCCACCTTTTCTTTATTTTCCAGACCGGCCTCTCCGAACATATATCCGAGCGTACCGCCAAGCTTGCGGAACAGCGCCGCCGCGCGCATTATATGACTTTCAATCTCCGGCAGATTGCATACCTCGACTTTTGTCGTAACGTTTTCCGCCGGGTAAAGATCATTCTCGTCGATCATTATAACGTTTTCGTCAAATTCCTCGCTCTCCTCGTCAAAGCCGACTATCGCCGCGCCGTCCCGCGACGCCCTTTCCGCCGCTCGGTAGCGCGGCAGGAACATAGACACGAACGCGGAAACCGGAGAGGCAAACATTATAATGACAAACGCGCTGAGAAGTCCGTTATATACGCTCTGTCCGATCAGTCCGAATACTATACCGGCGACCAGGGCCGCGCATACAACTATCGCAAACAGTATGCGCATCATACCGAAGCACTCGTCGCGCAGCGGCTGTTCGTTATAACAGCCGTCTATACGGGCGACTCTGTTTATTCTATAGAGCGCCGAATCTCTTGGCGCATAGCCCTCAAACTCAGCATACTCAGGTGTTGAGCGGAAATTACTCATTTTTACCTCGGTACAGTAAGACCCGTATGATGAGGTAATCTCGAACGCCTTAAGATCACGGCAGGACAGATAATATCTGTAAAGCGTCGCGACAAACAAAATTACCAAAGCCGGAGAGCCGAGGATCACCGCGTTTTCCGGAAGCTCCCTATACAGCATCATGGAGCCGTTATAAAGAATCGCCATTATCACCGCAAGAGACGTGAATATCTCCGGTATAAATATCCCTTTAGAGCCGCACCTCAGACCGTCTATTACACAATCACCCGCGATGATCGCACCCACAATTGTCAGAACTATTTCAAACCCCGCCAAAAACATAATGTTGTCCCGGCTTACGAGCCGCGTTCCGTCAATCGAAACGAAATTAAGACAATCAAGCACCAGACAAAGCAGAGCCGCGATCCCCACGCACCACGTTTTAACCGCGCGTCTGCGCTGTCTTTCCCGCAGCTTTCTTCCCTGCCTGCCCGCTCTTTCCTCGCAGAAGGCCTTCTCCCGTTTCACATATGCTTCCTTGTCCTCTACCCTGAGTCCCTCGTCAAAGGGAAGCCGCTCCACCATTTCGTAGCGATAGCCGGAGCTTCTTTTTTTATTCTCTCCCCCGGCAGCGACTCTGCGCCTTTCCTGCTTGGAAATTTTAAGCGGGGGAACGTTCAGCGAACGGCAAAGCGCCATGAAACGGTCATGCTCCGTCCATGTATCACGGTCTTCGTCGTCCCATATATCGTTGTTATTTTCTAGCAGCTCGTCGGTCTCGCTCGGTATTTCGGTCTCCGCCGCGCCGTCATCCCCGGTATTGTCCGGCTCGTCAGAGCCGACAAATCCGTCTATATCCTTTTCTTCAGACAATTCGCTCTCCTCCGGATATCCTCCGTAATTATCATCGCCGATATCTTCATCTTCGATATCATAGTATGTTTCGTAACCCGTGCTTTCCGACTCATCGGTTTTTACCTCGTCGTCAAGGAAGGTTATATCAAATCTTTCCTGTATTCCGTATTTATCCTCAAAAAACGGGTGAGCGGCCTTTTTAGGCTCAGGCTCCCTGACATCCGTTTCCTCGTCAGGGCTCTCCTGCTGTAAATAGTCGGAGGTATCGGGAATATCAGCCACATAGGTTATTTTTCTGTTAGCCTCGCTTACAGAAAAGTCCTCCCGACCGGCATCCTCATTACCGGTCCCCTCAAAGCGCTGCTGATATATTCCGTCCTCATCAGAACCGGTTTGCGATGAACCGCTGTCGCCGGTTAAACTATCCTCCCGCGCATATTGTTCTTCCGTCGCGTACCGCTCCGGCTGTATGGGCTGTTCAGTTTGCGCGTAATGCTCAGCCTGCGCGATTCCTGACGTATCCGACTGCACGGCTCGATAACCGTATTCCTGCCGCTCAGGAGCGGTTTCGGGGGCGGAATCCGTATGGGATTCGTCAGACTCTCCGAAATGGGAATCCATATTCGGATAATCCGCCGCATAGGTTTCCGGCGGAGCTTTATATGCTGTCTGTTGATAAGCGGTATGCTGATCAGTTTCCTGTCCACCGGGCATTTGATTCTGTACGCCGTAAGACTGTGCGGAGCCGTGATCTCCAACTCCGTTTTGACCGACATTCGCTGTTTCAGTCACGGTTTCAGTCTCCTTAACGTCGCCGCGCCTGTTTTCCTCCTCTTGAGGATTCCGAGCAGTATACTGATCACCGTTACCGTACCGCTGCCAAACGGGAGCAGACACGGCCGTTTCCGCAGTCTCCCCGGAAACTCCGGGTGTCTCAGACTCGGGAGCCGCCTGCTCCGGTACGGCGGGGGGCACGCTCATATCAGTTTTATTCACAGGAGGAGGCTGCGTATATCCCGCCGCTTTCATAGGCGCTCCGAACGCGCCGAAATCCTTATAATCTCTTTTGTTTTTTTGACCCGGACGACCGTATGTATTTGATCCATACCCGTCAGGTCTGTCCTTGTTATCCCTTTCGTCCATTAAACCGGAGATTCCTTCCTTTCGCTGTATTTATAAATTGATATATCAGACACTGTTCATCGGTCTGCGCCGAAATATTTGCTTGCATGAAAAAGTATGACCGCCGCCGCGGAGGAGACGTTAAGTGAATTGACCTTACCCCTCATAGGTATTGATATTATAAAATCACTCTTATCCTTTACCGTCCTTGAAACTCCGGAGCCTTCAGAACCGAATATAAATGCCGCCGGCGTGATTATCTCGGTTTTTTCGTAATCCAGTCCTCCGGCCTCTGATGCGTATATCCAAAGACCCGCTTTTTTAAGCTCTTCGATGGCAGCGGATATATTCGAAACCTTAGCTACCGGCAGATGAATATATGCCCCCGCGGAGGCTTTTGCCACCGCCGCGGTCAGCGTCGCGCTCCTTCGCTTGGGAATTACGATACCGTGGCATCCCGCACCTTCCGCCACTCTTATAAGCGCTCCGAGATTATGAGGATCGTTTATGCCGTCCGCTATCACTACGAACGGAGCTTCCCCTCTTTTCTCTGCGTTCTCAAGTATATCTGCGATCGAGCAGTATTCCTTTTCCGCCGCGACCGCAATAACGCCCTGATGATTCAACCCGCCTGACATCGTATCGAGCTTGGACTTTCCGGCGCTAAGCACCGGTATTCCGAGGCGTCTTGCCTCAGACGCTATCACCTTTATCGATCCCTCGAGCTTACCGTCCTTAATGAAAAGCTTGTCCACGTCCCTGCCCGACCTCAACAGCTCCATAACCGCGTTGCGTCCCACCACGACACTCTCCGACGTATTCTCCGCTCTCTCTTCCTCTATCTCTTTTCTCATCGATGCAATACCTTTCTAATATTATTACGTTTCTTAAAAATTGAGTTCAAAAAAGTTTTTCGGAGCAACCAATGGATCAACCCTGAATCGTTGGCCGGACTTTGGAAAAATAATGCGAAAAATAACTGTTTGAGCACGTTTTCAATTCAGTTTCCAAAAACTCCGTCATATACGCGCGGCGCAAAACAGCCGATCAATTTTATTATAACATATATTTTAAACTTTGTATAGTCCTTTCGAGCAAAATTTTAAATTTTTTTATCCCCTTTTTTTAGCCTTTTCCGCAAACATTGAAAAATTAAATTTACCATAAGAGCCTCTTTTAAAAAATGGGCTCTTACAATCTTACTGAAACTTTTCCGAAAAGTTTTCGAAGAGGATTTAAGGGGGAACTTTTTTCAAAAAGTTCCCCCTTAAGGCCATTTTCGTTCAGCCGCATATTCACTTAAGCTTTAACGTTATTATCTCAAACCCGCCGATATCAAGCGTTATCCTGCCGTCCTGACAGGGAAGCTCTGAAATTTCGTTTTCAAGCAGATCGCATATATACGCTTTCTTCACATCCAGCGCGGTAGTCAGAGTCGCCTTGCATCTGATGTTTTTGCATTCATATAAACGCAAAACGGTATCTTCCCCGTACTCCGCCTCCTTGACAGTCTCGCAGATAACGTTCTCGCGGTCAAGCGAGACAAGTGAGTAGGATTCGGGGAGAACGCTTTCGCCGCCGCAAGCCTTCACCGCGGTCATGGGATAGTTGTGATAATAAGCAAGTTTTACCGTGTCGCTGTCGCCAAGCGTTCCGGCGTGCGGATAAATTGAATATACGAACGGTATCTCGCCCTGATCAGCCTCCGGATCCGGATCCGTGGAGCATTTTAATAGCGAAAGCTGCATTACCCCATCATGTATATCATGACCGTATTTACAGTCGTTTATCAGGCTTACTCCATACCCTCCGTCGGAGATGTCCGCGTATTTCTGCCCGCACACCTCGAATTTCGCCATGTCCCAGCTTGTGTTTTTATGCGTAGGACGCTCTATGGTACCGAACTGTATCTCGTATGTCGCCTTATCGGAATTTATATCTACCGGGAACGCCGCCTTTACCATCAGGTGCTTCTGATGCCAATCGGCGACGGTATCAAAGTCGATTTTTGAGGATCCTTCGGTAAACCAGACAGTCTGCGTGATCTTGGATTTTTTATAAGGCCGTACCAGCCTTATTCCTTTTCTTACGCCGTCACACACTGCCTCAGCACTTTCAATTTCGCTGAGAACCTTGTAGCCTTCAAGTGAGTACGGCTGCCATTCCCAGGCGTCGTACGCGTCCGGATGATCGGCGTAAATTCGTATCTCGTTGCCTTTCTGACCGGCGCTTATTATCTCTCTGCCGTTGATTTTATCGTATATAGAGGATATCATCCAGTTTTCGTCAAACGAAACGCTGATGCGGTCGTTTTCGACGTGCCTTCCGTCTATTACGATACTGCTTTCGGTCTTGAACTCCTTAACGCAGGCATACCCCTTTGGCGGTATGTTCTCGACATAAGCGCTTATGCCGTCTATAACAACAGTACCGCTTCCGACAAAGGAATGAGGGTTGAAAACGACGTAGCCGCGCTCGGAAGAGATACCGGACGCGATCAGCTCCTTTGCGTCGGATATAGCTTTCCCGGCTATGCTTTTTATTTCAGCGTAATCAATGTCGCATTGCTCATATACCTCTTTTATGGAGGATCCGGGGATTATATCGTGGAACTGGTTGGTGAGTATCATCTCCCAGCCGTGATGCAGCTCCGCTTTGGGAAATTCCTTTCCTTTGAGCGCTTTTGCCATGACCGACAGGAACTCCGCGTCGAGATACATAAACTCACTTTGCCTGTTGTTTCTCTTGTTTTTAGCCTGAGAGGTGTAGGTCCCGCGATGGAACTCAAGATAAAGCTCGCCTCTCCATTCGGGAAGAAGCTTGTTTCCCTCAATCTTCTTTTCAAGTCTTGAAAGAAAGTCGCCCGCGAACTCTATTTTGGCGTTGGGAGCTCCGGGAATGCCGTGCGCGGTACGCCGGGCAAGCTCAAGGTGCTCGGCTGTAGGCCCGCCGCCGCCGTCTCCGAAGCCGAAGGTGAGTATCGCTTCGTTACTGAGATTTTTCTGCTGGTAACGGTCATAGGTACCGGCTATCATTTTCGGGCCGGTATTTCCGACATAAGTAGTGCCGTTACCGGGAGCTCCTCTGCCCTTATCCTGGGCGGTGAGGAAGTAGGTGTTTATCTTAGTACCGTCGATGCCCTGCCAGGCGAAGGTGTCGTATGGCATCATGTTTGTGTCGTTCCAGCTTATTTTAGAGGTTACGAACCAATCCACGCCGCTCTTTTTCAGTATCTGCGGAAGCGCGGCGGAATACCCGAACACGTCCGGCAGCCAGAGAACGCGGTTTTCGACCCCGAATTCCTGTTTAAAGAAATTTTTACCGTACATGACCTGGCGGACAAGGCTTTCGCCGGAGGTGAGGTTGCAGTCGGCTTCCACCCACATCGCGCCCTCGCACTCCCATCTGCCCGCCTTTATCATCTGCTTTACCTGCTCGTACAGCTCGGGCGCCTCTTCCATAAGGTTTTGATAAAGCAGCGCCTGCGAGGACATGAACTTATACTCGGGGTAGCGCTTCATCAGCTCAAGCACTGTGGCAAAAGAGCGCTGCACCTTTTCCCTCGTCTGCCTGAGCGTCCACTTCCACGCGCAGTCTATATGCGTGTGCCCTATACATACGGTTGTCTGGGGCTGTATTCTGCAGTATGCTCCGTAAAATTGTCCGTCCATGTAAGCCTTTGCTCTGACAAGCGAAGAAAAATAGTCCTCGGAGCCTATCTCAAAGAGGTCGAGCATTGACACCGCCGCGTCAAGATACCTGAGTATCTCGGCGTATTCCTGGGAATTGGGGTTAAGATAGTCGAGCATCTCAAACGGTACTCTGATATCGTAATAAAGCTGTTCGGCGACGGTATTGACGTTCATAATCTCGGCGTAAAAACGGGTAGATGATATTTTCGGTCCGGTATAACCGTAGATATAAACGTCGTATACGCCGGCCCCGTCGAGCTCGACGTATGTGTGGTTGGTGTCCATTCCCTGTCTCATTTCGCCGTTTATATAGGCTATAAACTGAGGATTGTCGGCATCCCAGCCGCGTCTGTCGGTATTTACCTTCAGACGTACCGGCTTTTCCGCAAGCTCTCCGGTTACGTTTACCGTGAAATGGAACCACGCGTGGCTGTCCCAGCCGCTTCCCCAGACCCCGCCCGGCTCAAAAGCCGTAAACTCCGAAAGAGGCGGAGGGGTATTTCCTTCCTTGTAGCCGCAGGGGCAGTAGGTCAGAGCCTCCACCGGTCTTGTGTTGCAGAAGCGTGTGGAGTCAATGATCGACAGATATTTTTTTACCTTTCTGTACTGAGTTTTCATCAATTTGAAGTTTCCTTTCTTATCTTACGCAAAAACACACCGCCCTATCATCCCCGCATGTCTTGAAGCGGGTCAGACACAAAATACGGTACGTCTTGCGGTTACTAAACATGAAAGAATATTTTTCCTCGGGTCGGCATACGGAAATTTTGACGTTCAGTTTTCCCCGCGAAAAACGTGAGTATCTCTGAAAACGCCGCCTTTTTGAGCCGCCGGTGTTGAAGAGGAATATTTTAACTAAGCTTTTATGGCAATCAGTATGGGCTCACCCCGTCCGCGAAAACGATCGCGGGAGCGGTCGCCCATGGGTGGAACAGGCTCGTGTTCCATTTCTGATCTTTTCCCCAAGCCTCGTATGTTGTGGTAGCGCCCTCCCTGAGCATGTTAAGCCAGCAGCACGGGTCGAGAGCCATTTCCTCGGCCTCGCGTACCCTGCCCTCCTTAACGAAGGCGGCAAGCGTGAAATAAGCCATATACACTCCCATTGAGCGCAGCCCTTTTTTCTTAATGAAAGCCATTACGCGATCTTTCAGCTCCGGGTCGGCGTCGCACAGTCCGAAAAGAAGCGGCAGGATATTGGAATGAACGGATGAATGCTTTGTGTGCGGGCTGTCTGTGAACAGCCCGGTTTCCTTCGAAAAGAAGCGTTTTCTGAAGGACACTCCGACATTTTCGGTTATACCGCTCTTTTCCCTGCCGAGTATTTCGCTTATTTGGTCGAAGGTCTTAAGAAATCCGTACCAATAGGCGTTTATAACGTTATGCAGCCCTTTGCCTATCGGCTTTGTAAGCGGAAAATCATAACCGTCCCTGAGATTTTGCGGCCAATCCACAAGATTCCATTTATCAACACCTTCGAGCAGAGCGTCGGCATTCATGAATTTTTTGAAGTATTCCAGCTCGGCGCTTAAATAAGGCTCGGTTAAACGCAGAAAATCCATATCCCCGTCCATGCGGAAGGCCCAAAGTATCTGCGCCGGGAGCTGCAGTGAATAATCGGCTATCTCCTGCATAAGCGAAGCGTTTGATACCGCCATTATACCCGGACATATAAAGGATGAGCGGCAGAATTCCATGATCGCCTTTTTCATCATGGCCGTATTGCCTGTCAGAACGGCTTGTGCCCTCGCGGCTATTGACACGTCGCCGAGATACTGCCCTTTTTCCCTTGTGGGGCAATCGAGGTACCCCTCCTGGGTACCGTACTTTATGGTATCCGCGCATAGGGCAATTATTTTTCTCAGCGTCGGGTCTTCGGTTTTGTAGCCTGCTTTCAGCTCAAACGGATAGTGCCGAACAGTCATTTCGATCTCCGTTATTTCTGTTCCGGGGGCAAAATGAAGCTCTGCGTACCTGAACGCCTTGTAGTCGTACTGCCTTAAGGTGTCTTTCTTACCCGAAAGCAGCCATTTTTCTTCATATCTGCAGTTACAGCGCATATCATACCTGACGCTGCCGTCAGAACAGAGCTCCTCTCCGAAGCGAAGCGAAACGACGTCTCCCGCGTTGCCTTTCGCGACGGCGGAAAGATATCCTGCCGCCTCCCGACCGAAATCCACTCTGACGAACGCGTCCGTTTTTTCCGTTTTGACCGGAATGAGCCTGTATACATCGAGCTGTCTGGTCGGCTGCTTTATAAGCGTGTAGTCGGCGTTTTCGTATATCGCCGCGTTGTCCCATAAGCTGTCGTCAAACCCCGGAGAGTCGAAATCGGCTTCCGGGGAGGCGCTGTCGTAGCATTCGGCAAACGCGGTATCGTATCCGAGCCTGCCGCATTCGGTATATCCCGTATGGTAAGCGCATTTCCAGTCAGTGTCGCTAACGCATACTGTCTTTCCGTCGCAGGCCAGCTCAAAATACAGCATCTGCCTGAGATCTCCAGATACCCAGACGCGGTTGATAAGACCCTGGTAGTAGGTGTGTACCGCAAAGGTGTTTTCCCCTGTCCTCAGACGGTCAGTAATATCAAGCTCACAGTAATAGTAAGCAGAGGGATACGCGGGAGCGGGACCTTCCGTCACAAATTCCCCGTTTACATACAGCTTAAAATGATCGTCGGCGGAGATTCTGAGCAGCGCCCTTCCGGGGCTGACGATACTTATTTTCTTTCTGAACAGTATGTGCTTATTGAGCAGCTCCTCCGGATGCCGCGGAAGAGATGGCGTTTGTCCTTCCTTATGAAATACGTTTATGGGCTTCAGCTTTGAAAAATCGGGATGACATATGAACTTCGGAGTCATAATATCCGGCTTCATGGCACACCTTCTCCCTTCTTTTTGATTTAATGCCCGCGCTTAGCTTTGGCTGACGCGAATACGGGCAACAAGGAATTCCGCTTATCCGGACCCGCGGAGGCACGGTGATTTTAATGAAAGCGTATGTAAAGAATTCAGGCGAAAAAAGCTTCTTCGAGCTTAGCGCAAATGTAATGGTACACCGGGAGCGTCAGCTCCTGGACCAGATAGGTCTCTCTTTCGGGCAGGGCGATGCAGACATCGGAGAGCCCGGCGATCCTCCCGCCGCCCTCTCCGGTAACGGAAATAATCTGCATATCCTTAGCCTTGGCGGTATACGCGGCGTAAAGGCAGTTACGGGAATTGCCGGAGGTCGTAAGGATCAGCAGGGTGTCGCCTTTATTGCCGTAACCGTTTACCTGCTGTGCGAATACCATATATGGGTCACGGTCGTTTGCGTAAGCGGTGGAAAGCGCGCTGTGACCGCAGAGAGAGACAGCCGGAAGCGCTCCCTCCAAAGTCCGCGCAAGAGCCGCTCCTTCGTCGCCGTATTGAGACAGCTTTTCTTTAAAACCGGGATTTAACGGACGCCTTAGCTTAAAGGATTTCATAAGCTCCCCAACTATATGCTCGCAGTCCGAGGCGCTTCCGCCGTTTCCGCAGCAAAGCAGCTTTCCGCCCTTTCTATACGTTTCCGTCAGAAGCTCCAGAGCCTTTTCAATATCGCCGCGGACAGGCAGCAGCGCCGGATATCTTTCAAGTAATGATCTCATGGATTTGTATTTTCCTTACTTTGTTTAAAATTTTGCGGTTGGCAAAGGCTCTCTGATTAATCTAATCGATTTCAGCGACCGAAAGCGCGGCGTAGTCGCCGACGCTCTCGCCAAGCCCCGCGGCAAGTACCCTGCAGGGGTTGAGCGCTTCCCCGTCAAGCGTCTTTGTCAGCTTTTCACGCAGAAGCCCGGCGCTTCTCATATAAATGCCGCCGATAATGACAGCCTGCAGATCGAGCACGTCGCACAAAATCGATATTGCGCGTCCGAGCATTTCGGCGCACTTGTCGTATATGCCGAGGCAGACGGTATCTCCCCGACAGGCAAGCTCAGCTATCAGTTTCGCGTCCAGCTTTTCCTCGTCTCCTCCGCACGCTTTGTACAGAGGCGATTCGCTGCCGTATTCGCGCATCGCCCTGATCCCGAGCTGCCGTATCCCGCCTCCGGAGCAGAAGCCCTCAGCCGAACCGGCTTTCCCGTAACCCACAGGACCGTCCGGAGCCAGCCTTACATGTCCGATTTCGCCCGCCATGTCGTTTATCCCGCGACGCAGTCTGCCGTCAAGTATAAGCCCCGCCCCGAGACCGGTACCGAAGGTCAGAAACGCCATGTCGGTCAGACCCTTTCCGGCACCGTATTTCCACTCCGCTACCGCGCAGGCGTTGGCGTCGTTATGAAGCTGACATCCGATGCCTGTGCGCCGCCTGAAAAAAGAACAGATCTCTATATTATCCCATCCGGGGAGATTCGGCGGGGAAAGTATGATCCCCCACTCGGAGCTCAGCGGTCCTCCGCAGCTGATACCTATCCCCGATAGATCACTGTATTTGAGCGAATTTCCGGAAAGAAGCCCGTCAAGCTCTTTTAATAGCGTTTCAAGCACCGTGTACGGCGCGTTTTTTACCGTCTGGAACTTTGTTTTTCCGATTATCCGCGGAAGCTCTCCGCCGTTTGCAGCCGCCAGCGTGACCGCGCATTTTGTGCCTCCGATATCAAAACCGGCGATATGTTTCGCATTATTACTCATTTCCGCCGCCAAAACCCTCGAATTTGTCAAAACCGACACTTTCTATATACTTAATATATTCCCCGTAATTGATTTTCTTTATATTTGTCACGTAGTGGTTTTCATATCTTTCGCCGTCACATTTCCATTCTATAAAATAGAAATGCTTTTCTTCTTTTTCCGTTCCGACGGTCACGACCGGAGAGGAACTGTCGGGCAAAGCCCTTCCTTCACCCTGTGACACCGTCCGTTTGGCGGTAAGATCGGTTATCTTGTATACGAAATCCCTGCTTTCCGGCAGGTCATTTACCGCGTACATGGTTATTTTGCCTTCCGCCGGCTCGTCAAACATCAGACACAGCGGGGTCTGTGAACGCTTTATATAATGATACGCCAGCTTTTTTCTGAAGCTGTAATCGACTATTGCGTCGGATATCTGGGGACATCCGTCGATAAGGTTCCACCATATTATGCCCGTGCGTCTCCATTTGGATAGCCGGAAACGCTCTATAAAATACTTTTTCGCCTCAGCCTGCGAGATCTGGCTCGCTTTTGAGAAGTCGTCAAGCGAGCACGGCACGCTGTTTCCGAAGAGCGTGCTTACCTGATCCGCCATAAGCCTTATGCGGTAGGTAAACGGCGCTCCCGGGGTCACCTCCATGGCAGAGGCGTGCGCAAGCCACATATCGTTGTCGATACCGTTCCAATCCTGCGGATTTTCGGCGGTCCAGAGCTTTTCCGGCGGAATATATTCCCTGAGAGAATCCGGGGAAGGACAGCCGTGATAGCCTGTCTCGGAAGCAAAATGGCATACTGATCCGCTGTAATACTCCCCCTTGAAGTAATCGCGCGGACCCCAGAGATGGTCCTCCGAAATGTTTTTTGCGCCGAGACGAAAAGCCTCTTCGTCTATATACGGTGAGGAAGGCAGGTACGGTCTTGAAAAGTCATGCTTTGCGAGCACTGCCGGTATCACCTCGCGGGTAAGGCGGTTTTTATTAGGGTCACGTCTTTTGCCGAACCATCCGAGATACGAAGTATCGTTTTCGTTATCTCCCGCCCAAAATATGACGCAGGGGTGACGACGCAGGCGCTTTACCGCGACAGTCGCCTCCTCCTCGATTCGCTTTGCGAAATCATCGTCCTGAGGATATACCGCGCAGCCCATGATAAAATCCTGCCATATCATTATACCGTTTTTATCACAATAATCATAAACCAGCTCGTTTTCATATACATTCCCGCCCCATATGCGGATAATATTGCATCCGGTGTCACTGAGCATCGGCAGTATTCTCGGAAGTCTCTCTGCGTCCCTTGAATGCAGGGCGTCCACCGGCACCCAATTGGTCCCCATACAGAAAACCGGTTTTCCGTTGATAATAAAGCGAAACTGTCCCTCTCCCTTTTCGTTTGTCACCGAGGTACGTTCAAGCTCCACCGTTCTTATACCGAAAGAAGTGACAATTCTGTCTGTTTCACAGCCGTTTTTGAACAGAACGGCTGTAAGCTCATAAACGTTCGCCTCACCGGCGTTTTTAGGCCACCACAGCCTGGCGTCCTTCACGTCAAGGTCTATTCTGCTCCCGCTGTGCCACAAAGGTGATTTATATGAAAATTCCGAATCTCCGCACTTACCGGAAATCTCAATGCCGTAAAGAGAAATATCGTCCGAGGTCAGTTCGGTGTTGTATATAAAGCAGAGTCTCGCGGCACCGGACTTTGCGTCGGCGCGCACAGTATAGCCGTAAAGCTCGGTTATACGGTCGCCCTTCCGTTCTCTTAAATACACCGGACGCCAGATACCTCCGGAAACTATCCTCGGCATGATGTCCCATCCGTACATGTGCGGGGCCTTTCTGATATAAAGCGATTCGTAATGATATTTCTGGGCACCCTCGTTAAGAGTTATCGGATACCTTCTGGCCTCGATAACGGCGGGGCGGATATGCACGAGCAGGGTATTTTCTCCGACTTTAAGCGCGCTTCCCGGCTCAAAGCGTCTTTCGACCAGCATATTGTCTCCGCGTCCGATAAAAGTGCCGTTGAGGAAAATATCGGCAATCGTGTCGAGCCCCTCAAAAACAAGCTCCGGGTCTTCTAATGCGCCGTCGTATACAAAGGTTTTGTAATAGAACATATGAAGGTATTCGCAGTCCCTGTTTTGAAAATTCCTTCCGTAAAAAGGATTTTCTATTTTTCCGGCTTTTTCGAGGTCTATTTCAAGGTTTCCGGGTACGGACGCGGGTATCTCGGGATATCCTCGCGACAAAAGGACGGAAATATCGTCTGTCTCTCCGTCTTTTATCAGCGTTTCGTTTTTGATATAAATCAGCTTCCAGTCGTCGCCGCATAGCTCAGTTGTTTTCATATCGGTGATTTCCTTTCGTAAGAGGATAAAAATACTGCGTCAGCGCGCGACGCTCTTTTATTTGATTTTTCTTACCTCGGTGTAATAACGCTTATCGCGCGCGTGTCCCATTGAAAACGTCTTGCGCGGAAGAGTGCCGGATTTTTCGACCGCCGGAAAAAGCTCCGATTTCTCTATCCCTCCGTATAAAAACCCGCACGAATTGTCTTTTCCGGCGATACTGATTACTTCTTCCTCGCCGTGTATGTAGTCTATCATGGCATCCGGATTTTTCCCCATAAAGCTGTCAAGGAAAAGCTGAACCGTTCCGACCGCGAGACTGTGGGGAGGATTTTGGATATGAAGCTCCGCATTTGTATCCTTTGATACGAAATTTACGCTCTGAGCCAGCGGATCGTCCGATAGTTTCGCGCCGCAGGCTTCAAGAAAATCCTTAAAGGCGGAGAGAACGCTGCTCGGGTCGACGTTTTCCGCGACACGGTATATGGGCTCGAATTCAAGCGCGTCCGAATGCAGATTTATCACCTCGGCAAGCGCGTATCTGTTTATTTCGGTGGGCATGAGCTCATGGCATGCCTTGGCTGTAGCAAGCGAGTGATTTCCGTCGCCTACCGCTAAGGTTATTTCCCTGCCTTTTCCGAGCGCGTCAATGGCGTTTACTATCTGCCCGTGATATTTTTCGGGAACAAGCCAGCCGCTTAAGTGTCCGCCTCCCTGCATCAGCTCGAAATCATAAAGCTTTTCAAGCTCGCCGTTTTCCCTTAGGGCTGTGATCGGTTCTATTACGGTTTTATTCGGATCGTCCGCAAGCATCATTATGTGCGGAAGCTCGGTCGGAGCGCCCTTTCTGATTTCCACGCGCGGAGGGATCCTTTCCAGCACTGTTTTTTCCGTTGCCCTGATCGCCGAATGAGAATCCTCACTGTAATCGTACTGTTCGAGGTCCGTCTTTCCTACAAGCCCGCAGCGCCTTCTTCCGTCGCTCTGTATTCTTTCGACATATATGAACGCGTTTTTATATTCGTTGTAAATACCGTTATCAAGATATTCCCGCATCGTGCCGTTTATACTGTCAATTCTTGCCGAACGGTCCTTTTCCCCGAGAAAAGCCTCGGGATAGATCAGCCTGAGCGCGGACGGTGAATCTCCGGCTATGCGCGAGCATTCCTCCCAGTAATCCGGGCGCGAGGTGAACTGATCGCAGGCGATGACAGACCATTTCTCAAAATTATTTTTCGGCAGAAGTATGTCCGCCGGACTGAATACGGGATTTTTCATTTTTACGGGTCCTTCTTTCTTATACGCCCGATGTCGCTGCGCAGCCGTTATGCCGCGGGAATTTTCATGGACGAGTTTTTCATTATTATACTATACAACGAAGAAAAAATCAATAGATTATTAAAAAAAAGGTATTTTCATATGTTTCCGGGCTATCTCTGTCGTTAATTAAATATTTGTGTCGATATAAAAATAAGAAAATATTTTATTTGTACCATATTATGACAATTTACGCATAAAAAACATAGTATAATAGGCTTGCAGTTTTGCTGATTTACCGATCCGATACGCGTGTAGTCGACGCACTGTTAACAACGGATCTTCAAAAATGTAAAAAGAAAGGAAGCGTCTCAGATGAATGTGCTGACCGCGAAATACGTTTCATCAGAGGATACTCTGACGGTCATACTGAACGGCGAGATAGACCATCACTCCGCGCAGAGCATACGTGAGGAAATAGACCGTCAGATATACGCGCACCGGGCGAAAACCGTATATCTTGACTTAAAAAACGTGGGATTTATGGACAGCTCCGGGCTTGGGCTGATCCTCGGGCGATACACGCACACAAAGGAAGCCGGAGGAGTACTCAAAATACTTAATCCCGGAGCAAGCGCGCAGCGCGTGATGAAGCTTGCCGGAACAGATAAAATAATTCCCATAGAATGGGATTAACGGTATCAGGGTAAATGTTTGTGCCGTTGCGCGCCTTGGGAGCGAAGCGCGTGAAAAATCAGGCGGACCGATAATATAAACGCTCCGGAAAGGTATGGTCATAGACCTGAAATGAAAAAGAAGATCGTAAATGAAACGGAATTTTCTTTCCCGGCTAAATCGGTAAATGAGAGCTTTGCGCGGTATGCCGTTTCCTCCTTCTGCGCTCAGCTGGACCCGACTATAGAGGAGCTGAGCGATATTCGTACCGCTGTTTCCGAGGCTGTAACCAACGCCATAGTTCACGGATACCGCGATACCGGAGAAGGAAGGGTATACATAAAGGTAAGGATACTTGAGGAACGTACTCTCGTGATTATTGTCAAGGACACAGGCTGCGGGATCGCCGACATAACTTTGGCGATGACACCCCTTTATACGGGCGACCCATCCGGAGAAAGAGGCGGTATGGGCTTTTCTATAATGGAAAGCTTTACAGACGACCTGAAGGTAAGGTCCAGCGTTGGTCACGGCACTACGGTGACAATGATCAAACGCCTCTCAAAGCTGTAAAAAACTGTGTCAGGACTTTATAAGTCCGCATATCATGAAGGTATGTCACAAGCTCGCTCAAACGTGCAGGCTTGGATAAAGGCTATTGCTCTTTCCTGAGCCGACCTGTGTAACGGAGGTCAAAGTCAAGGTGACAAATGATATCCAAAACGAAAATTCCGAGCTGCTTGCGCGGGTAAAAAACGGGGATAAGGAAGCCCTCGATCAGCTTGTCAGCCGGAATCTCGGACTTGTAAAAAAAATCGCGCAGCGTTTCACCGGCAGAGGCGCGGAATATGAGGATCTGGTCCAGATAGGCGTTATCGGAATGATCAAGGCTGCACGAAGCTTTGATTTCGGATTCAGTACCGCCTTTTCCACCTATGCCGTACCGCTGATAATGGGAGAGATCCGCCGTTTCCTCCGGGACGACGGACCGATAAAGGTTGGGCGTACCATGAAGCGTCAGGGGATGCTGGTAATGTCCGCGCGCGAAAAATTTATAAAGGAAAAAGGGCGTGAGCCGCGCATATCGGAGCTGGCTGAAATAACAGGGATAGACGCTCATGAAATCGTGAACTCAATGGAAGCGGTATCCGCGGTTCAGTCACTCAGCGAACCGATAGGCGGTGACGATGAAAATCTCACTCTCGAAAGCAGTATAGCCGACGAGAACTGCGCTCTGGATAAGATCACCGATAAGCTGGCTTTAGCCGAGGCGATCCGCAAGCTGCCGCCCCTGTGGCGCGAGATAATCACTTTGCGTTATTTTTCCGACCTGTCTCAGTCGGAGACCGGCAAGAGACTCGGGATAACGCAGGTGAAGGTCTCTCGCGAGGAGCAGAAGATACTTAATGTTTTACGAAAGGAACTGTGCTCGTAGGATATTTAACTTTAATTTCAGCTTAAATCAGTTTAAAATAAAAAAGCTGCCGTTTTAATACCATGCAGTATTAAAACGGGCAGCTGATTTTTTTGTATAACTCAGGAAAACAGCTTTCAAAAAATTTTTGGCTAACGATTGCGTAGCCTGATCTTTATATAACCGAAGTTTCGGAAATATACGGTTATTTCAGTTCAATGAGCGGCGCTTGAGGATTTCCCGCTCGAGCATCATATCCTTTACTTTCATCAGACGCGTAGTGTTTGAGCGTTCGTTTTCATCCAGCTTCATCACTATCCTCTTAATAGCCGCCTCGTAGCGAGGTATCATGATATACTCAAGAGCGTTGACTCTCCGTCTTGTTTTTTCTATCTCGTCCGCAAGCATCTGAACCGTCTTTTCCCGTTCGGCAAGCCTCAGCATATCCGGAAGTATCGAGACCATCCTTCTTACCGCCGCGTCAAGCTCGCCTGAGGTAAACGCAAACCCGTAATTGAGTCCGCCCGCGTCGCGGCCTTCACGGTCATAGCCGTACGAAGGTACGCTGATATTCATAACGCTTCCGAATTTTATGAACAGCTCTCCCGGACTTACCGGAAGCATAAGCGCCTCCTCAAGCATTTTCGGCGACATTGCCGCAGATGCCAGGGTAAAATCGGCATTTACCCTCTCTATGCTCTCCTCGACGCTCTTCCGAAGCGCTCCGACCTCTCTGACAGTCTCCATGAACTGTCTCATCATTTCGTCCCGCTTATCCTTAAGCAGCTTATGTCCGCGTCTCGCGGTCGCGAGTCGCAGCTTAAGCTTTTTAAGCTCCATACGTGTGGGATTGACATTAAGCTCCGCCATCTTGTTCTGACCGTTCCTTTCCCGCGCGGCGCAATTATTTATCCGAGGCGGGATCTTCCGTTTTTTCGTTTCTGTATTTAGCGAGAATATCGGGCTTTATCCGTTTAAGCTCGCTTTTCGGGAAGATCTTCAGCAGCCTCCAGCCTATATCGAGAGTTTCCTCTATGGATCTGTTTTCATGAAAACCCTGATTTATATACTGCTTTTCAAACTCGTCGGAAAATTTGGCATACAGACGCTCCATCGGCGTAAGCGCGGATTCCCCGAGCACCACCATAAGCTCCTTTGCCTCTTTCCCCCGGGCGTAGCTTGAAAACAGCTGGTTCATCACACCGCTGTGATCCTCTCTGGTTTTGCCCGCTCCTACGCCCTTGTCCTTGAGCCTGGAAAGCGACGGAAGCACATCGACCGGCGGAAGATAACCCTTTTTATACATTTCACGTGAAAGTATTATCTGTCCCTCGGTTATATATCCGGTAAGGTCCGGGATCGGATGAGTTTTATCCTCCTCCGGCATCGTAAGGATCGGTATCATTGTGATCGAACCGCCGCAGTCAAGCCTTCGGCCGGCTCTTTCATACATGGTCGCAAGGTCGGTGTAAAGATTTCCGGGATAACCTCTTCGCCCCGGAACCTCCTTACGCGCGGCGGATACCTCGCGAAGCGCCTCCGCGTAATTTGTTATGTCGGTGATAATAACCAGAACGTGCATCTCTTTTTCAAACGCCAGATACTCCGCCGCTGTGAGCGCCATACGCGGTGTGGTTATGCGTTCGATGGCTGAGTCGCTGGCAAGGTTTATAAACAGCACGGTACGATCCAAAGCCCCTGTCTTTTTGAAATCGGAAATAAAAAAGTCCGCTTCCTCAAAGGTGATGCCTACGGCCGCAAAAACCACGGCGAATTTATCATCCGTCCCGCGCACCCGTGCCTGACGAGCTATCTGAGCCGCAAGCTCCGCGTGCGGAAGCCCCGCCGCTGAAAATATCGGCAGCTTTTGTCCTCTTACCAAGGTATTCAGTCCGTCAATTGTGGATATTCCGGTCTGAATGAACTCGGACGGATAATTTCTTGCCGCGGGGTTTATCGGCGTACCGTTTATATCAAGCATTTTCTCGGGAATCAGCCTTGGTCCGTTATCGATCGGCATGCCCATACCGTTGAAAACGCGTCCGAGCATTTCTCCGGATACACCAAGCTGTACCCCGTGACCGGTAAAACGGACCTTGCTTGACGACAGATTTAACCCCGCGGCGTTCTCAAACAGCTGTACGAGTACGTTTGAGCCGTTGACCTCAAGCACCCGGCAGCGCCTTATGCTGCCGTCCTCCAGTTCTATCTCTCCAAGCTCGTCGTATTTTACCCCCTCTACCTGCCTTATCAGCATCAGAGGACCGGCGACCTCCTCTATGGTTCTGTATTCACGAATCATTTTTATGACCTTTCCTTTCGCAAAATCACGCTGCCAACTGATAATCAGGCTTTTTCCGCCTCTCTTACAAGCTCTTCAAGCTGCTCGTCAAGCTCGGATTCTATTTTCTTGTATTCCTCTTTATATTCGGCATATGGGATCATTTTCGCGCGTCCTATTCCTTCACGAACCGGAAGCGAAGCGAGTCTGTTTATATCCGCGCCCTTCGCTATCGCAGCCCCGCCTTTGCGATAATAAGAAAGAATAAGGCTTAAAAGCGCGGCCTGCTTGTCAAGGGGACAATAGCAGTCGTCAGGATCCATTGCGTCCTGCTGCAGAAAATCCTCTCTTATAGAGCGCGCCGACTCCATTATAAGACGGTCCGACGGGGAAAGCGCGTCCATTCCAACCAGCTTGACTATTTCGTCAAGTCCGGTCTCCAGCTGCAGCAGTCTTGCGGCCTCGGTGCGGTTTTCCGTCCATTCTCCCGAAACGTTCTCCTCATACCACGGCGCAAGCCTGTCCTGATAAAGCGAATATGAGTTAAGCCAGTTTATCGCGGGAAAATGCCTGCGGTAAGCGAGTGATGAATCCAGTCCCCAAAATACTTTGACTATGCGCAGGGTCGCCTGAGTCACCGGCTCCGACAGGTCTCCCCCCGGAGGCGATACCGCCCCAATTGCCGAAAGAGAACCTGTTCTTCCGTCCCCTCCCAGGCATTTTACGGTTCCGGCTCTCTCATAAAACTGCGCGAGCCGTGAAGTCAGATAAGCCGGATATCCTTCCTCTCCGGGCATCTCCTCAAGTCGCCCCGACATCTCCCGCAAAGCCTCCGCCCATCTTGACGAAGAGTCCGCGATCACCGCGACGGAAAGTCCCATGTCCCGGAAATACTCCGCTATGGTTATCCCGGTATAAATGGACGCCTCGCGTGCCGCCACCGGCATATCGGAAGTGTTGGCTATCAGCACGGTGCGTTCCATAAGCGATCTGCCGGTCTTCGGGTCGTTAAGCTCGGGAAACTCACGCAGAACGTCCGTCATTTCGTTTCCGCGTTCCCCGCATCCGACATACACAACTATGTCGACGTCCGAAAACTTTGCTATCTGATGCTGTACCACCGTTTTGCCCGAACCGAAAGGGCCGGGGATACATGCGGTGCCTCCCCTGGCGATCGGGAACATTGTGTCCATATTGCGCTGCCCCGTTATCATAGGCGTGTTTGGGGGGAGCTTTTCGGTATACGGCCTCGGAACCCTTACAGGCCATTTCTGCATCAGGGTAAGCTCCCTTATTTCGCCTTTGTCGGTTTTAAGCTTTGCCACGCACTGCTCCACCGTGAAAGCGCCGGATGAGATCTCCGTTATGATTCCGCTCACATTCGGCGGGACCATTATACGGTGTTCTATTATCTCCGTTTCCCTGACAGTGCCTATTACGCTGCCTCCGCCTACCCTGTCGCCCGGCTTTGCCGACGCGCTGAATTCCCAAATGATACTTCTGTCAAGCGCCGGCGCCTCCACTCCGCGTATAAGGTTCGCGCCCGCGAGAAGACGGAGCTTCTCAAGCGGCCGCTGGATACCGTCGTATATGTTTTTTATCAGCCCCGGACCGAGCTCGACCGAAAGCGGAGCACCGGTGGAAACCACGTCGTCCCCTCTGCCGATGCCGGCTGTCTCCTCATAGACCTGGATGGACGCGCGGTCGCCGTGCATTTCTATTATTTCACCGATAAGCCTTTGCTTTCCGACGCGGACCACGTCAAACATATTTGCGTTTCTCATTCCCTCGGCAATTATAAGTGGACCTGAAACCTTAACGCTTTTCCCGACTATCGTACTACCGTCCATATTACATAGCATTCCTTTCTTACGCCGAACCAGCGTTTTATGTGTTTTGCTCTCTGACGGGTCCGCGCCATGACATATGGCAAGGGACCCGCACCCCCCCTTAGCATTCTAATTTATATAGATATATCGCAAGTACTTTCAGACCGGACATGATTAAAACAGAATTATAACAGTTATAACAGCAGATTCATTCCGACAGCGCGTTCACAGGCCTTGCGCAGTGTCTCCATACCATAGCCCGTTCCTCCGGAGGCTCCGGGGATGGTTATTATCGCGGGGACCGGATCGTCCTTATATCTTTCTGTCTGCTCGGAAAGCGCCGCGGCGTATTCTTCCGTGATAAATATTACCGCGCAGTCCTCGCCTATCATTTTCTTCAGACCTTCAAGGGCGCGCTCCGGTGTGTCGGCTATAAAAATCTCAAATCCGCTCGCCATAAAGCACATAACGCTTTCCCGCGTTCCTATAACACCGATCCTATACATTTTTATAACCATTCCTTTCTTAAGCCCAAAGTGTTCGCGCGTCTGTCTTTTCCGGACTCACGCGGTTATAAAAAACTTACCCCTGATCGTGGGAAATGGGGACGTCCGATAAATAACCTTAATAAAGTCTTGCGAGGATCTCCGATTCGCCGTAACCCGATCTTTTGCCCGCAAGTAAAATCCTTAAATTTCTCGCCTCATTTTCAATCCCCGCCAGATAGAGAGCCACCGTCTCGGCTCCCGTCAGCGTTTCCCTTGCCTTTTCAAGCTCGGTAATATACGCCTGACCGCATATTCTTTCAGCCTCGGACACCCTGATTTCCGACACGGACATCGCCCGTCCCAGCTTTTCATATTCAGTGTATATCAGCTTTTCGGCAAGCGCCCGCTCTTTTTCTTTTATCTCATCCGCAAATACGGCCGCAAAAAAATCCTTGCGTAACCCACCGCCGGCGACCATTGCTTCCCCGAAAATATTTTCCGATTGAACAGAGGGAACGCGGATAAGCCGTATTGCCGTGAGAATATTGGCAATATCCGCTTTTATACTCAGTATTTTACTGAAAAACTCAAGCGGATTTTCTTTTACCGATTCCTCCATGTCACAAAAGCACGCCGCGTCTATAAGCAGATCTATGGTCTGCGGATTGTGTGTCCGCGCGTACGCCTCCCTTGCCGCCTCCGCAGCCTTAGACATATTTTCCGGAAATACGGAAAAATCGCGCTTGGCCACGGATTCTGTTATTTTATCCGCCGGCACGCTGCCAAGAGGTATTATCAGGCGTTCAGGGGAGATACCCTTTTCGGCGCACTTGAGCAGTGATTTGAGATTATGACAATCATA
Source organism: uncultured Clostridia bacterium (assembly GCA_944393415.1). Lineage (GTDB taxonomy): Bacteria > Bacillota > Clostridia > Oscillospirales > CAG-272 > SIG673. Next base: position 38,734 of record CALYAD010000054.1, read on the forward strand.
CGGATAGGTAAAAACGGAAAAAAGCTCCGGCTGCGGCACGTCGGCGATAACAGAGCAAAAGGAGTCGGTAAGTCTTTTATTTACCGCTTCCTCAAAATCCATGTCGCCGTATTGGTTTTTTTCCGCTTTTACACCGCTCTCCTCAAGCATACGGTATAGCTCTTCGGCGCTGCGAGCCTTTGCCATTTCAGTCATTCTTTCAAAGGAGATCAGTGAAGCTGACAGCGCGTTTATCCGTGAGGATACGAAAATATAATCCTCGTAATTATATTCAAGCATTTTACAGGGCCGACTCCTTTCTTACGGAGCGTGACTAAAACAGTACACGGCTGATCTCAGCCGTATATTTTTCCCTTGCGTCCCTTAGCAGGATTTCAAAGGTCGCGTTTATCTCCACGTCGCCCCGTCTGACTATTAACCCGCCTGACGTATCCGCACAGGCGTCCGCAAGCGCAACAGCACATCCGTTTTTCTTCGCGTACGGCGCTGCCGCCGATATCAGCTCTTTTCCGAGCCTATCCCGATCCTTCTTGTTCAGAAAGACGATAAAAAGGTCGGGATCCTTCACCTCATATCCGAAGCCGTCGTCCTCCGCACGCCCAATCGAACCTATAGCTTCCTTCAGAGTCCGCTCAAGAAAATCAAGGTAGCGTTTTTTATCAAGAGAGGAAAGCCGCTCCCCAGCCTGCTCGAAGACCTGGTCTATCTTTGCGCTTTTGGCGTCAAGAAGTATATTCCTGTCGAGTACATCGGCTGAAGACGCAGCTCTGACAATCACTGCCTCGCACTCTTTTTTCCCTTTTTCCACAAGATCAAGGTAGCTTTTTTCCGCGCTTTCCCTTGCGTCGTCAATTATCCTCTTGCACTGCGCTTCGGCGTTGCTTTTGACCCCGGAGGCGTACTCTCTGGCATCGCTTATTATTTTTGACGTAATACTTTCAATGCTGTTCATCTGGCGACATAACCTTTCCCAGTCTTATACGTTGGTTACAAGGAATATTGAGATAAGAAATCCGAGTATAGCGTAAAGCTCTACAAGAGACGCGTTCAGCATGGCTATAACAAACTTGTCCTTACGTTTTGCGATGAGATTTATGCCCGCTATCGCCGCCTTCGCCTGATACTGAGCCGAAATCAGACCGGAAAGCGCCACCGGCAGCCCGGCTATAAGATAATGCGCGCCCTGTGAAACGGTGATCTGCGAAACATCCGCGCCGGACAGAAGTCCGGTACCGTTAATTATCAATATCGCTATAACAAAGCCGTAAAGTCCCTGAGTGGCGGGAAGGGCTTCAAGAAGCATTACCCGTCCGGTCATAGACGGCTGCTCGGCAAGCAGACCGTCGGCGGCACACGCCGCGCTACCCACACCCTTCGCCGATCCGATACCGGATAGCGCCACAGCGAGAAAGGCTCCCAGAAAGGCGAGCGCCGCTCCGCTGAAAATTGAAGAAAAGAAATCGCCAAGCATTTTTTAATCCTCCGATGACGTTTATTTTAATTTGTTTTTTGTGACTTTTCCTTTAATATTTCCGAATTCGTTATATCCGGGGTAACCGGAATGAACGGTCTGCCGCCGTCCTCGTAAAACTTACCGAAAAATTCGATAAACTGCAGACGGCTTGTGTGGACAAAGGTTCCGAGTATATTTATTGCCAGGTTAAGGGCATGTCCGAGCAGTATTACAAGCACGAACATCACCACTCCTATCAAAGTCGGTCCCCCCATCGTGGCTATCATGTTGAAAACGTTAGCGATAATGGCGGAGGCAAGCCCGAGAGCCATTATTCTCGTATATGAGATCATATCCGCCAAGTAATTTATAATTCCGTACAGACTGCCGATACCCTTCAAGAGCTTCATGAATATATTTTTTTCATGCCTTCCTTGGGTCAGAACAAGCATCGCGATCCCGGCGCCGGCCACCGCGATACCCGCCGTGGTATTCAGAAAGTAAAGCCCGACACCGGCGAAAAGCACGAACCAGCTTCCCTCGTCAAATACGGCTGACCAAGGCTGTCCGCTTTTGCACAGAACGTAAAACCTTATTCCCATTCCGGTCAGCATATGAGCGGCGCCCACCGCCAGCGCCAGCGCTATAAACGCCATGGACTGGGTTACTATATCCATAGCCATCCATATATTTATATCTATACCGAACATGCTTTTCATGAACTGCTGCGGAAAATCGCCCAGATAGCTGCCGAAGATAATCCCCCAGATGATACTTGAGACTCCGCACACCCCGAACATCGCGCAAACGTTCTTTACTTCTCTTGAAACATTCGCCTTTTTAACTATGATCAGGCAGCCGAGCGAAAGTATCAGTCCGTAAACCACGTCCGCCAGCATGATACCGAATATTATGAAGAAGAATATCATCATTATTGACGTGGGGTCAAAGGTTCCGTATGCCGGGAGCGAATACATCGATACCACCGATTCAAAATACCTCGCGGGCTTACCGTTTACCAGATGTACCGGGACGTCGTCCCCCTCCTCCGGCTCGGAATATTCATAATAGACTGTCTCTTTTGACATTTCCGTATCCAGAGCTTTAGTATACTCAAGCGGAATCCATCCGGAAAGTATGACCGTACGGTCTGTGCACAGAAGCCTTTGCTTGGTATCCGCGAGTCTCACACGAGTGTTTGCCATGTCGAGCGCCACCCTCAGTCCGTCAAAGCTTTCAGAGGCGTCCTCAACGCTTTTTGTGAGCAAAGAGGTATCCCGCTCAAGCTCCTCAAGTCTTTCGCGTATCTTAGTTGCCTCGCCCGCCGGAGTACCGGAAAGTCCGGGAAACTCGATTCTTGTAAACCCGCACCGCGAAAGAAACCGCATCGTCTCCTCCTCGTTTGAGATAAGATACGTGACACTGATATATCTTACGTTTCTGTCCCTTCCCACCTCGTCAGTCACGGCGTATATCCTGTTCTCGCCGTCCAGGGCTTCCAGTCTTTCGTCTCCTATCGATTTCGGAAGTGTTCCGAGCACGGTCCTGGTAAGAGAGGTCGAGGAATCCGAAAGCCGCATGTCATAGGACAGCCATGGTATCAGTGACGAAAGACGGCTTTTTAACGCTTCCCGCTCGCCGCCAAGCGCCTCGAGCTCTTTCACCGTTAAGTTTATCTGACGCGCCTTATCAAGAAGCTGGATATATGTCAGCTCACCTATGTTTCCGGCGTCAAAATCCTCACGACTGACCGCTGGAAGCGGAGAAAACAGACCTGATCTCACTTCGCCGTACTCTGATACGGCGGCGACAGCCGCCATAAGCTCTTCCGCCTCCGACTGCGCCGAGGCTTTTTCCGTGTCGTAGAGCGTCTGCCGCTCAGACAGCGATATATCGTCCTGTAACTTTTCAACCTCGACGACGCCGAGCCACATCAGTTTACGCATGATCCTGCCCGCGTCCTGCTTCATAAGAGCCATGGTAAGCTTTTTCATTTTACTTACCGACATACGACAGACCTCCTTTCACTTATTTTTCATTTTATAACAGTTATTTTTCACCCAAAATAGCCGAAACGATCATTTCAGCCGCCTCCGCGGTTTTTGCTTCCACTGTTTCCGTGAGATTAGCCGCGTTTTCATACGAGGCTATACGCATGGCGTCAATTCGCTCCTCCGCCGCTCGCCTGGCCGCGGCGAGAGCCTCCTTATTTTCATTTTCCGCGCGCGCAACGGCTTCCCGGCGAAGCCTTTCCGCTTCCTCCAAGGCCTGCTTTACGCTATTCTTTGCCTCCTGCTCCGCCTGACGGCGGATCTCATACGCCTCATTTTCAGCGCCTTTTATTCTGTCTATAATATTCCTCGACATTGTAATCTCCCATGCCGCCTTAAGGGGGCTCGAAATCCGTTTCGCGGCTTAAAATATTAAGAAAAATTTTCGCAAGAAAATTTTTAAGCGGTAAAGCGCCTGATCGCTGATTTGATACAACGTTATTTTACGCTGTACTATTTTCAGCCGCCCGGTCGCCGCCGATAAATATTGGAAATCTTTACATTTAGTATTTTAACACTTTTTTATCTCAATGTCAACAATTATTCTTATCGCGTTTTTTTATAATATTTATAAGATCAAAAAAAATCACGTATATTTCATGAAACAATTAGCCATAAAATCGACATATGTGTTAAAATCCCGCTAAGAAATCATTTTATTAATATTTTGTATAAAAAAACTTTACCCGTTTTTATTATGTTTTCCGTTAAACAGATCTGCAAAGCGGCTTCTTTTCCTGACGCCATTGGCTTCCGGAGCTTTTATTTCACTAAAGAACCTTTTAACGTCCCTCATCCGGCATTCTCCGTTTTTCCACAGATCATTTACACTGTACAGTGTTGGTCTGCCTCCGCGTAAATAAAAGCCGTCGTAATGAGCCTTTGGCTTATATGAAATAAAATCCGAAAGCCCGCATACCGTTTCCGTCTCCACGTCCCAAGTCCTTATATCCAAGGCGTATGATTTTATTATTCCTCCCGAAACAGAAATTATTTCATCTTTTACCGAAATATATCGCCCATGTTCTGAAATTATCGTAATCGACATACGATACTCCTTTTGAGGAAACAGGGACCGCCGTCCCCCGCTTTCCATAAAAGAATTGAATTCCGCCTCCGCCTTCTGAAAAGCTTTCTCCCTGACAAATTTGGAGAAGCTTTCCGATTTCGATCTGAAAAGCGTACTGAGCTTTTCTTTCCCCTCTATTTCCGGATAACGGACAAGCAGCAGAGCCACCCTGCACCCTGAGCAGCTTTTTTCGTCTTTGATCTCACAGGAATTTACCGTCATATCAGTAACCGTACCTTTCATTTTTTGATGCTTTTATAAATAATATGCGGTAAACATAATTATTATTTCAGCGATAAAAACAGCTTTAAGGGGGAACTTTTTGAAAAAAATTCCCCCTTATGATCCCCTTCAAAAACTTTTATTAAAGGGGTATATGAATTGATTTATGCGGGCGGCCTTTTGAAAGTCAGGATCGGCGCCATGTACCCTCAGCGCTCCGCTGAAGTCCGGAAAAGTTTCAGGAAAATGTAATAACCCCTTTTGAAAAAGGGGTTATTACGGAAAAATCATTTATTCATCAGATACTTATCAATAGCCGAAGCGGCGGTTTTGCCAGCTCCCATTGCCGAAATAACCGTCGCGGCGCCGGTTACCGCGTCGCCTCCGGCATATACCGCTTCTCGCGAGGTCAGACCGTCCTCACTTACGATTATCCCTCCGTGAGAATTGACGTCAAGCCCCTTTGTTGTATTCTTTATCAGAGGATTCGGCGAGGTACCGATAGACATAATGACAGTGTCAACATCCAAAACAAATTCTGAGCCTTCGATCGGGATCGGTCTGCGTCTGCCTTTGGCATCCGGCTCGCCCAGTTCCATCTTTATGCATCTCATTCCGGTCACAAAGCCGTTCTTGGGGTCACGGGGATCGTCCGGGTTATTGTAACCGAGAATCTCCACGGGATTGCGAAGAATCTGGAAATCGATTCCCTCCTCAATAGCGTGCTCGACCTCCTCTTTTCTTGCCGGGATCTCCTCCATTGAACGACGGTAAACTATGTACACCTTTTCAGCTCCGAGCCTGAGCGCGGTACGCGCGGCGTCCATAGCCACGTTTCCGCCGCCGACTACAGCGACCTTGCCGCCTTTCATTATCGGGGTATGGGGATCGTCAAGATACGCCTTCATAAGGTTACTTCTGGTCAGGAACTCGTTTGCGGAGTAAACTCCCTTTAGGGACTCTCCCGGAATACCCATAAAATTCGGAAGCCCGGCGCCGGAGCCTATAAATACCGCCTCATAGCCCATTTCAAACAGCTCATCTATAGTAAGCGTTTTACCTATAACCACATTTGGCTCGATATCAACGCCAAGCGCCATGAGCGCTTCCACCTCTTTGGCAACGATAGCTTTGGGCAGTCTGAATTCCGGAATACCGTAGACCAGAACTCCTCCCGCGGTGTGAAGCGCCTCATATACCGTTACCTTGTAGCCCTTTTTGGCAAGGTCTCCCGCGCAGGTAAGTCCGGAAGGACCGGAGCCTACCACAGCCACCCTATGACCGTTTGATTTCGGCGGTATCGGCTGTTCTTTTACATGCTCGTTATGATAATCCGCTACAAATCTTTCAAGCCTTCCTATACCGACAGGCTCGAATCTTATACCGAGAGTACATTTGCTTTCGCACTGGGTTTCCTGTGGACAGACGCGTCCGCAGACCGCAGGCAAAGAGGAGGATTTGGTTATTTCCGTGTACGCGCCCTCGAAATCACCGTTTTTGATATGTGAAATAAAATCGGGAATATTTATATTTACCGGACAACCCTGTACGCAGGGCTTGTTTTTGCAGTTCAGACAACGCTTTGCCTCCTCCACGGCTATCTCCGCGGTATATCCGAGTGCGACCTCGGAAAAATTGTGCGCTCTGACCTCCGGAGCCTGTGTGGGCATTTCATGTTTTTTAGGATCTACAGCCACTTTCTCGTCCTCCTCAAGCTTTCTTGAACAAATTGCATGCCTCATCGTAGGCATGGCGCTCAAAATCCGCGTACATTCTGCCGCGCGACATCGCCTCGTCAAAATCCACCTCGTATCCGTTGAAATCCGGTCCGTCAACACAAGCAAACTTCGTTATCTTCTCGCCGTTACGGTTAAGGGTGAGACGGCATCCTCCGCACATGCCAGTACCGTCTATCATAATCGGGTTCATCGAGACCGTGACCGGGATACCGAACGGTTCGGCGGTCTTAACGACGAATTTCATCATTATCAAAGGTCCAATTGTTATTATCGCGTCATATCTTTCACCGCCCTCGAGCAGCTCCTTCAGCGGAACGGTAACGTTGCCGTGACGACCGTATGAGCCGTCGTCTGTCATAAGAACCATTTTATCAGAGCAGGCCCGGAACTCCTCCTCAAGTATCACAAGGTCCTTGTTTCTGAAGCCGATTATGCTCGTCACATTCGCTCCGAGCCTGTGAAACTCCTGCGCCACAGGCATTGCGATGGCGCAGCCCACGCCTCCGCCGACGATACAAACCTTATTTATGCCTTCCGTATGAGTGGCGACTCCGAGCGGACCTACAAAATCCTGAATATATTCACCCTCGTTTTTATGGTTAAGACACTCGGTGGTAGCGCCGACTACCTGGAATATGATCTTGACCGTTCCCTTTTCCGGGTCACAGCCCGCCACGGTCAGCGGTATTCGCTCTCCATCCGCGTCCACGCGCAGTATAATGAACTGCCCCGGCTTTGCCTTTGCCGCAACAAGAGGAGCCTCTATCTCCATCTGTGTCACCGTGGGATTCAAAACCTTTTTACAAGCGATCCTGTACATATGTACTCTCCTTTTTATAGAATGTTATCGTGTTACGAGCGGTATTAATAACAGCTCTTTTTATCTAAATATATCGGCAAAACGGCAATTTTCAGACATTCCCTTATTTTCACGAAAAGGACGGCTGCCGGGCTAACCGGCATCCGCCCATTTGACTGTCTCGACCTTTTGGTTATTTTCGTTACCTGAGATCAGAAATCGACCTCGGTGTCATAGTAGCAGCATTTAAGAAGCTTTTCCATCTCTTCCTGGCTCGGCTGACGGGGATTGGAGCCGGTGCACGCGTCGCCGATCGCGTTCTTTGCAATCTCCGGGAGACGCTCAAGGAATACCTTCTCCGGAACAAATCCGTTTTCGCAGGGATAGCTGTCCGCGCCGTAGTTCTTTATGCAGTGCGGAATATTCAGATCGTCGTTCATCTTACGCAGATAAGCGATGAGAAGCGCTATCTTCTCTTTTACAGTGCTTCCGCCGAGATTCATGAAGTCCGCTATCTCAGCGTAACGCTTCGCGGCGGTTTCATCCTTGGCGTTGAAAGCAATGACTTTAGGAAGATACATGGCGTTTGCCGCACCGTGGATTATATGCGCGCCGTAATCGGCGAAAGCCGCTCCAGTTTTATGAGCCATTGAGTGAACGATACCGAGAAGGGCATTTGAAAACGCCATGCCCGCAAGACACTGCGCGTTGTGCATGGAATCACGTTTCGCCATATCTCCGTTATAGGAAGCTACCAGATCATTTTGGATCATCTTGATGGCATGAAGCGCAAGCGGATCCGTATAATCGCAGTTGGCGGTAGAAACATACGCCTCGATAGAGTGCGTCATAGCGTCCATACCGGTGTGCGCTACCAGCTTCTTAGGCATCGTCTCCGCGAGCTCCGGGTCAACAATAGCTACGTCAGGGGTGATCTCAAAGTCGGCTATCGGATACTTGATACCCTTCTGGTAGTCGGTGATAATGGAGAAAGCCGTAACCTCGGTAGCCGTACCGGACGTAGAGGAAATTGCGCAGAACCGCGCCTTATGACGAAGACTGGGAATTCCGAATACCTTGCACATTTCCTCAAAGGTTATGTCCGGGTACTCATACTTTATCCACATAGCCTTCGCCGCGTCAATAGGAGAACCGCCTCCCATGGCAATGATCCAGTCGGGCTTGAATTTAAGCATTGCGTCGGCGCCGCGCATAACAGTTTCGACGGACGGATCGGGCTCGATGCCCTCAAAAAGCTCGACCTCCATACCGGCTTCCTTCAGATAAGCCACAGCCTTGTCAAGAAATCCGAAGCGCTTCATCGAGCCTCCGCCTACGCAGACCATCGCGCGCTCGCCTTTGAATGTTTTGAGCGCTTCAAGCGCTCCCTTACCGTGATAAAGATCTCTTGGAAGAGTAAAACGTGCCATAAGTATATCCTCCTGTTTTTATTTCAATTAATTTCGAGATGACCTTCATTTCATCCTGATATAATCATAACACATTCCACGCTGTTTGTAAATGACTAAAAAAGCATACCCAACTTATCAATACTGATATATCGATTACATTGTACCATATTACTTGACGCTTGTCAATATTAACACCGTATTTTATGATAAAATATCAAAAAAATTCACAGTTTCAGCCGTAAATATACACACCTCGTCCCCATCCTGTTTTTTCTCCTATTTTCATCAGCTCGATATAACTCCGTCGAAGCGAGGTGTCAGCCGGAAGCTTAGACAGATCAGGAGTATAGTTCATATCGAACAGCCTCCATACCTCATGATAGTCCTTATACTCCCCTGACCTGATTATATCGTAATCCGAAATAAAAGACAACAGATTAGACCACGGCTTCAGCATTTCCTTATGCCTCGGGAAAAGAAGCCATGAATCGCATACGAACACCGTCGGTCTGTCAATAAATTTATCGGAAAAGAATTCCTTAGCCTGAGCGTATGCCCGGTCGACGCTTTCTCTGTCAAGTCTTGTACCGGTTCTGGGTATATGTACGTTAAGTACAGTGCTGTCAGGAGTGAGGACAACGCCGTTTTTACTGTAATCTTCACCGAAGCGTATCGCCTCGAACTGCAGCTTTTCAAAGGCAAATCTTGTCATATTGAAAAATCCGGGAAACCACCCGGGAACGAACGTACCCCAGTTACCGTATACCGCCCGGCACTCAAGCAGCTTGTATTTCAGGTCGAACATGCAGCGCTTCCACATATCCGAATCGACTCCGCGTTCCTTATAGTAGTCCCGCAATATCTCCGACATTAAAACAAACATCAGCAGATATCCGGTGTGCTCGTTTATACCTGTCTCACCGGACAGCGACTTCATTTCTTCGATCATGCCCTTATAGTCACAGTTCATGCTTTCTCTATACCGCGAAAGCAGCTGCTCAAGCTTTTTTGCCGCAGCCGTATTCCCGTATATCCTCTGAAGCGCCGAGATCAGACACTTTCGAGCTTCTTCAGGGTAATCGAATTTATCAAAAAAGAAATGCAGATAATTTTGCTTGCAGTACATATGCACCTCTTGCCTGACTTCATCACTAAGAGGAATTTCTTTTTTTTCGCTTTCCATCATATTTCTTATAGCCTTGAACTTTGTTTCTTCGTCAGGCTCGCCGGACCAACATAAAAACCGAATGTCGTACTTTTCCTCCATTGCTTTCAGATATGCCTTTTCCTCTGCGCGGTCCCTGCTCAGCTTATAACCGGAATAGTCATAACTCCACTTCATCTTCCCTAAATATCCGAAGGCCGTGATTTGGGACAAGCACCATTTCCCATTCTTTTTGAATTTATTTGCCGCTATCACGCGGTCCTCAAGGATGGCTTTAACTGTGGCAAAAAGCTCGTCGTCCTCCTGTATATGCTCATGCGTACCGAGATATTCCACGGTAAATTCGCCGCAGTCATAAGAAATATATATACTGTTTTTGGGCTCGGTCGGGTTATCAAGCTTAATCCCGTGCCAATTTTCGGATTCGTCCCAACCCGCCTCCTCACAATACTCGAAGCGCTCTTTTCTGCCGTCCGCCTCAAGCATCTTATTAAGCGCTTCCATAAGAGCATGAATTTCCATTTTTATGTCCGTTCCTTTCTTACACACGATCAGCGTTTTGTGCGGTTTTTACTTGGCAAATCGGCGCCCCGCTTCTTAGCTTATATTTATATTATCATATCCGGTACGATTTTTCAAGTGGTTTTGCTTATAAAGCATAAGAAGGTAAAAAAATATATAAGAAACCCTTTTGAAAAATGGTTTCTTACGATCTTCCCAAAACTTCTCTGAAAAAAGTGTTTGCCGCGTAAAGGCTGCGATGGATCAAGTCAGCGTTCAGACGGTTTCACGCTATCCCGCTTGCCGTATATTCCTTTAAGAAAAGTTTTTGGGAAGTAAGGAACGGTATTATTCCTCCATTGCCCCGGATACCAACAGCTCCACAATATCGAGTATCCATTTCTGTTTATTTATCGGAAGCGTTTCAATAGTGTCGGAGAGCTTGCATGCCCGGTTACGTGCGGATTTGTCCACCAGATCACAGAAAACATCGTCCGCCGCGTATCCGAGACAATTCAGTGCCTCAACAAGCTTTTCATAGCTCGGCAGATTTATTCCTCTTTCAACGGCGGATATATAATTTGTGGATAAACCTATCATTTCGGCGAACTCTTCCTGCGTCAATCCTTTTTTCCTACGCATTTCCCTCAGTCTTTTCCCGATCTTATTTTGAACCATTTTCTCCCTCAATTCATTACTTACAGTACTGTGCGACTGCTATACTTTAATATATATTATATGTGATTATAAGTCCGCTTTGAACGGTGTTATTAAGTTATTTATAACTTTAACTCAGTCATTTTGCATAAAATTCGTCATTTAAAGGAATAATGAGATAATATTTCTCCGATATTTCCATAACTATCGGAATAATCGATCAAAAAATTTCAGATACATTTATTCCCATAAATTAACATTTGATACTTGACTTTTCCGCCAACATCGGTTATAATAATAACAATATTAAACTAAGGAAAGCTGCTACATATGAAGAAAAAAGATGAATTATACCCCTCCTCGCGCGTGTACGCTTCAAGGATAAATAAAAAAGATATCATACGCTCGGCTATATCACTTGCGCTACTCCTGCTTTTTATAATCCCTCTGTTTTTTCTTACCAAGGAACTGAATAACGATAAAGACACGGACAAGTCCCTGCCGGTAAATGGTGAAAGCGGCTTATACAGTGATGCGGAAGCCGAAAGCGAGCCCGATCCGGATAACACCGCGTCCGAAGAGACCGGAGAAAACAGCGATGAATATGAGCTTCCGATAGTACCGGTCGGCTGAAAGTGAGCCGGTATTAAAAACATTTTAAAAAGATAAAGATAAAAGTGACGTGATGATTTTCCGGCTATAATAAAAACGGTTGTTTATTTACCGAGAGGTACTTAAGCAACCGTTTTATATATTTTATTGAGAAGCCGCGCCGTTTTAACCTGAGCGCTCCGGTGTTTTATTTAAGCACGGATATCGCAGCGGTGATAGTTTTTTCATACGCCTGCTTACCGTATTTATCTACCTCAGCCTTATTCTTTTCACCGTGAGTGAGACAGCCCGCGCCTCCTATACAGCCCCCTATGCAGGCCATCCCTTCAATAAAGTTGGCGTCAAGAACGTTTTTGCTCTTCTTCAGTAAAGCCGCGCGACAGGCTTCTATACCGTCGCAGGATACCGGCTTGAGTTCAAAATCGGTTATACCGCGTTCCTTCAGCCCTTGAGCGACCGCGTCCGCAAGACCTCCGCAGCGAGCGAATATTCTCCCGAAATATGAGGCGTTATCGAGAACTCCCTCCTCAAGCTCGGTAATTTCCAGATCAATACTGTCAAAGAGCGCCTGAAGCTCCTCAAAGGTTATCGCCGCGTCAACATACGGACTGACGCTTTCCTGAAGCACCTCGGCCTTTTTAGCCGTGCATGGTCCGATAAAGACGATTCGGCTTTCGCTGTCGGTATCCTTTATGTATTTGGAGATGGTCGCCATCGGAGACAGATTATGCGAAATGTAAGGCGCAAGCTCCGGAAAGGACTTTCTTATATAGTCGACGAACGCGGGGCAGCACGAGCTTGTAAGAAAGCCCTTTTCCGCCAGCTCCTTTGATTCCTCGTACGCGACCATATCCGCGCCAAGCGCTGCCTCGATCACCGTATGAAATCCCATTTTCTTAAGCCCCGTGATCACCTGTCCGAGCTTGGCGTATGTAAACTGGCTGGATATGGACGGAGCGACGACGGCGTACATTTTATATTTACTGTTTCCCTCGCTGCGCTTTATCAGATCTATGACGTCGAGAATGAACGATTTATCGTTGATAGCGCCGAACGGACACTGATAAACACAGGCCCCGCAGGCTATACATTTATCATTGTCTATTGACGCGGCGTTATCCTCGTTTATTGATATTGCCTTGATTTTACAGGCGTTCTGACACGGACGCTTGCGGTTTACTATAGCGGTATACGGGCAGACCTTCGCGCACGCTCCGCACTCCACGCACTTTGACTTATCGATATGCGCCACGTGATTGTGGTCGAAGGAGATCGCTCCTCTCTTGCAGGCATCCTCACAGCGATGGGCAAGACAGCCCCTGCAGGAGTCCGTGACCTCGTATCCCGCCGCCGGACACTCATCGCAGGCAATATCTATAACCTCGATGACGTTCGGATTGCTTTTATCCCCGCCCATGGCAAGCTTTACGCGTTCCGTGACTATCGCACGCTCTTTATATACGCAGCAGCGCATTGTCGGGATCTTTCCCGGAACTATTATGCCCGGGATATCCAGAACTGTCGTTTCGTTCAGATTATCCGCCCACGCCATGCGGGCCACCTCGCGAAGGACCTTATATTTCAGGTGCTGAACTTTTGTATCAAATATTCTCCTCATTTCAATGAGCGTTCCTTTCTTTGAGACGCTTCTGGCGAAAACAGTCTGATTTTTCGGGTTCGAACTGAAGCGCAGTCAGAAATAGCTTACCTTTATGCGCTTACCCATCTTTTTCAGACAGTCCGAAAGCTCTGAGACAAGATTCATTTTTATATTGAAGTTTATCGGAAGATCGGGATTCTGATGCGCCGGGTTTACCGCGCGCCCGACAAAAAAGTTTATATCCGTAGCCTCCTCAAACAAAAGCTGGCATATCAGAGAGGCGCCGTCGTGCTTAAAGCTCCATTGCTCGTAGCTCTTATTGTCACGGAGATAATCCTTTGCGTACGTCAGCACCTTGTTGACCGTAATAACCCCCTCGGTGACAAGATCGACGCCCTCTATCTCGGCGATAGGCGGTACGTCCGACTTCTCAAAATTCAGGCTTGCCTTGAGCGGTTTTCCGAGATACTTGGCCGCAATCGACGAGGTAGTTCCTCCGCATATAATATGCTTGCCCTCCTTTGAGAAAAAAAGCGACATCATCCTGTCGCAGTCGTCCCGGTTGGAGGGAGGACCGAAGAGCAGGTTCATAGGCACGCGCTTTCGGAGTTTGACCACGCACGCGGTGGCGTCGTCACCCGGCATGCCTCCGTACAGCTTGTCGCACTCGTCTACAAGTATGGTAGATAAGGTCTTGGCGGTATAGCCTACGTCCGCTATCATTTCCATAAACTCTACTATATCCTCGCGTTTCCAGCCGAAGTTATATTCGAGTCCCATGCCGGCGTGCGGACAGCCGTCGCTCATGAGCACGAAAACATCGTTTTCCTGAAGCCTGATCACCGACTTATAGATCTTTTTGCCTCCGATGCTCATCTCCGTCATCGGATAATCCGTGTTTTTCCCGTTACGGAGAAGTATCACCTGGGGATTATCGTACTGTATGACCTCCGCTTCGCTGTTGTTTACGATATGAACTATCGTAAATGTCGAATAAGCGACTCCGCGCACCGAACAGATCGGAAGCGTAGCCGCTATGGTGGCCACGCAGTCCTCAAGCGACAGTCCCTGTGCCATCATGGTTGATATGATTTTCGAGGTGAGGGTTGAGAGAATACTTGCCTTGACTCCGCTGCCGAGACCGTCCGCCAGCACCACTACAACGGAATCCTCGCCCTGCTCCACTATATCCACATGGTCTCCGCAAAGCTGTTCGCCGTAGTGGTTTATGCTTTTATACCCGATATCCGCACATAGATCATTCATCTGTTATCGACTCCTTAAGCTTTGTCAGGGCTATCTTGGTCTCCGCGGCGGTCTCTCCGAGCAGCGACGCTATCTCCTGCACTATCCTCATCTGCTTATCCACGACGTTATCCGCTATTTCTATCGTCTGCCGGCTGATGCTTTCCTTCTTCTTTTTCTCGTTTTCCTCGTCCGTCACGTCTCTCATAATGCATATAAGAAGGTGATAATCCTGATCATAGATCACCGTCTGCTCTATATATTTCTTGTATTCCGCGAGATATACCCTCATATCGCGTACGCTTCTTCTGCTCTCAAGCACCTTCGCGAACACCGATGGATCAAGTATGCGAATGACCGGCTCTCCGAGAACGTCGGAAGCAGAGCGGATATTCATTATCTTTCTCGCCGCCGCGTTTATCTGCTGAACCTCAAGCTTGTCGTTGAGCACCATAAGCCCGTTCGGGGTGTTGTTTACAATATTGTCGGAAAAGCTCTCCGCCTTTTCCTTGAGGTACGGCAGGCACATGGATATCTCCGCCTTGCCCTGCAGTATGGCGACCGCTTTCTCCCTGCAGGTATCGTAACCGCAGGAACCGCAGTTAAGCTCATCCTCGGGTCTTGTCTTACCCATCTGTCTTAAAACGTCGCTTATTTCCGATTCGGAAGGCACGCGGGAGCTTTTGTCCAGAACTCCGAATTGCTTTTTAAGGGCAAGAGGATCCTGATCCGCGATCCTGAAATCCTTTTTGCCGGCGTACCCGGATACAGCCATATAGTCTTTAACGGGGGAGCGGTGATACTTTTCCATTACCGGCCCTCCGATACAGCTTCCCGTACACGCCGACATCTCTATAAAGCAGCGGTGTATCTTTCCGCTCTCTATATCTCTGAGAGCCGCGATACAGTTTTCCGTACCGTCTATGGCAAGATATGTATATCCCGGAGCGTCCTGGGTCATGGTCTTGAGTATGCCTCCCGCGGTCGGGAAAAATCTCGCCCTGCTCTCCTCGGTATTATCCATTTCAGACCTCAGCGTTATTCCCTTTTCCTTAAGCCACTCGGTAAGCTCCTCATAAGTCAGCGCCGCGTCCACTATACCTTCGTATCTCTGAACCTCGTCCTTTTTGGCTACGCAGGGACCGATAAACACGGTCTTTGCTCCCGGATAACGCTTTTTGATATCTATACAGTGAGCCTGCATAGGTGAGAGTACGTCCGCGAGATACGGCAGCTCCCTCGGAAAATACTTCTGTATAAGCAGGTTAACCGAATGACAGCAGGAGCTTATAACTATATCGCTTACTCCCTCGCTGAGTATTCTTTCATACTCCTTTTTGACTATCGTCGCGCCTATCGCGGTCTCCTCAACGTCATAAAATCCGAGCGCCTTCAAAGCCTGACGCATCGCGTCTATGCCGACTCCGTCATAGTTGGCTATAAATGACGGGGCAAGGCTGACGACGACCTTTTCACCGCTCTGAAGAAGCACCCTTACCTTTTCGGTATCGTTTACTATCTCCTTTGCGTTCTGCGGGCAAACCACAAAGCACTGACCGCACAGGATGCACTCATCCCCTATTATATGCGCCTGGTTGCCGGAAAACCGTATTGACTTGACCGGACAATGCCGGATACATTTATAACAGTTCTTACAGTTGGATTTTTTCAGCGTGAGACAATCTGTCACCTCTGATCAGCTCCTTTCGCGTCGAGCGCCTTAAGTATATTTTCATTCCAGAATTCACGGAAGTTCTCGACAGTTATTCCCGTAAACACCTTGTCGTTTACCGTTATTGTTACGCCAACCCGGTTGCACCTTCCCGTGCAAAAGCTGCCGGAAAGCTCTATCTCATTTTCAAGCCCGCATTTTTCCACTTCATTCTGCATAAGCTCAACTATCTCCCGGGACCCCTTAAGATGACACGAGCTTCCCACACATATCTGTACGTTCAACATGATTTTTCTACCGTTTCACGCCTTCGGAAGGATCTCGGAATTGAAAAATTCCTTCGTACTCTCGGGACTCACTGAGTGAAATTCATCGTCCACCGTAACGCAGACTCCCTGCTGACACTTACCCATACAGAAGGTTCCGCTGAGCTCTACCTTATCCTTAAGTCCGTTTTCGGAAATAAGATACTGAAGCTGTTCAACTACCTGACGCGAGCCTTTAATGTGGCATGAACTGCCAATACATACTGTTACTTTCATAATTAATTACCCAAATTTTCACTTCTAAAATATTCCTGAAGCTTCCCTGAAAAAAGGTGCGGCATCTCCGTCCCCGGCTTCTCCGGATTTCAGCTGTGCGCAAAGTATGCGCGAAGCGTTACTCTCGGCTTTCAATAAGTGGCTAATGTCCCGTCATTCAGCGTTTTCAGTGGGAGATTGTATCCCCCACTGAAAAAAATTAAGCGGCGCCCGGCGCCTAAGAGGCGGGGGACATCTTAAATTAGTTATAAAAGCCGGAGACGAAGATCATATATTCCGCCCGCCGAAATTCTCCTTAAGAAAAGTTATCGGGAAGTTTGATCACTTGACTTTTCTTATAATTAACGAGACGCGCAAAAAGCGGGGATGAAATATAAAATGCCGCGATTATTTATTATTCATACTCTACAACGTCTACCCAGGATAGCAGGAACTGTCTTTCCTTTTCGTTGCCCTTTACCGACTGTGAAGCGGCGACTATCGGCATCCATTTCTGAACGTACTGCTTTGCCGTATTGCTCTTCTTGCAGAATAGAGAAAGGTATTTATCCGCTCCCTCTATATCTCCCGCGAGCCAGAACAAAAGGTAAGTTCTTGCCGCGTCGGCGGAAGCGTTGCCCTGCGTGGCATGCGACCAGTCTATAATATACGGAGTTCCGTCCTCCGATATGATTATATTGGAAGGGTTGAAATCGCCATGGCATACTTTATTGTGCTTGGGCATTCCCTCAAGTCTGGTGTGAAGCTCATATCTTGTCGTGGCGTCAAGGTCGGAGGCGCTGATCTTACGGTTCATTTTGTCCTTAAGTCTGTTGAGAAGAGGGCAGGTCTTCGAGTGAATGGACAGCTGGATATCCACGAAAAGATTCATATACTCATCCTTTTTCTCCGGGTTTTCCTGCATCAGCTGCGCAAGCGTTTTACCTTTAATAAAATCGGAAACGATGGCCCATTTTCCGTCAATCATGGTGACCGCCTTTACCTTCGGTATGTTAAGCCCGGTCTCCTCTATTCTCGCCTGGTTGAGCGCTTCGTTCAGAACGTCCGCTTTAGAATAATCCGAATCAAAAACCTTTATGCAATCGTCGCCGTCGCGATATACCGTTTTATTGTTTCTTACCGCTATAACTCTGTCAAGCTTCATGGCTTACTTCCTCCTTATATTTTTTTAGCCGCGCTTTTTCTTCCGCGCGTTGATTTTTTTACCGGCTCCGCGGCTACGGCGCCCGGAAGCTCTTTCTCCGTAAACGTCCTGCCGTAGTACGCGTTTAGATACATCTGCTTTATCTCGCTCATCAGGGGATATCTCGGGTTCGCTCCCGTGCACTGGTCGTCAAACGCCTGCTCCACCATTTCGTCGAGTCTGTTAAGGAAGTCCGCTTCGTCCGGAACGTATTCGCGGATAGTGGGCTTTATACCGACCTTCGCCTTGAGCTCGTCGATCGCGCCGATAAGGTTGGAAAGCTTTTCCTGATTTGTCTCCCCCTTGATCCCGAGATAGTCCGCCACCTCGGCATAACGCTCCAGAGTATGCGGATGATCGTACTGCGGGAAGGTACCCATTTTTACAGGAACGTCGCATGCGTTGAAGCGCATGACCTCGTCTATCATAAGAGCGTTCGCCACTCCGTGCGGGAGGTGATGGAAGGCGCCGAGCTTGTGTGCCATCGAGTGGCAGACGCCGAGGAAGGCGTTCGCGAATGCCATACCCGCCATTGTAGCGGCGTTCGCCATTTTTTCACGCGCCGCCGGATCGCTTTGACCGTTATCGTAGGCTCTCGGCAGATACTCAAATATCATCTTAAGAGCGCGGAGAGCGAGTCCGTCGGTATAGTCTGTCGCCATCATGGACGCATACGCTTCAAGCGCGTGCGTCACGGCGTCGATACCGGAGGCGGCGGTAAGACCCTTTGGAGCGGTCATATGGAAGTCCGCGTCTATTATCGCCATCTTCGGCAGAAGCTCATAATCGGCAAGCGGATATTTTACTCCGCTCTTCTCGTCGGTAATAACCGCGAACGGAGTGACCTCCGAGCCGGTACCGGCGGAGGTGGGTATCGCTATAAAATACGCCTTTTCTCCCATCTTCGGGAAGGTATATACTCTCTTGCGGATATCCATGAAGCGCATCGCCATATCCATGAAATCCGCCTCCGGATGCTCGTAAAGCACCCACATTATCTTACCGGCGTCCATAGCCGAGCCGCCTCCGAGCGCTATGATGCAGTCAGGCTGGAACGCCTTCATCTGCTCGGCTCCCGCCTTCGCGCACGCGAGCGTCGGGTCCGGAGCGACATCAAAGAAGGTGGTATGGGCTATACCCATTTCGTCAAGCTTATCCGTTATCGGCTTGGTATAGCCGTTGCTGTAAAGAAAGCTGTCGGTAACTATAAACGCCTTTTTCTTGTTCATGACGGTCCTAAGCTCGTCAAGCGCGACAGGGAGGCAGCCTTTCTTAAGATATACCTTTTCAGGGGCGCGGAACCAAAGCATATTTTCTCTCCTCTCAGCTACTGTCTTTATATTTATAAGGTGCTTAACTCCGACGTTCTCGGAAACGCTGTTTCCTCCCCAGCTTCCGCAGCCGAGCGTAAGCGACGGCGCGAGCTTGAAGTTATACAGGTCTCCTATACCGCCGTGAGAGGACGGAGTATTTACAAGTATGCGGCAGGTCTTCATACGGGACTGGAACTCGTCAAGCTTTTCCTTCTCCGTAAGCGCGTTCAGATATATGGAGGAGGTATGACCATAGCCGCCGTCCGCGATAAGGTGCTCGGCCTTGTCGAAGGCGTCCTTTATATTTTTCGCTCTGTACATGGCGAGCACGGGAGAAAGCTTCTCATGCGCAAACTCCTCGGAAAGCTCCACGCTCTCAACCTCGCCTATCAGTATCTTGGTACCCTCCGGAACGGCAACGTCCGCAAGCGCCGCGATGGTGACCGGCTTCTGACCGACTATCTTCGCGTTCAGCGCGCCGTTGATTATAATGGTCTTGCGTACCTTTTCCGTCTCCTCAGGGTCAAGGAAATAGCAGCCTCTTGCCGCGAATTCCTTTTTAACCGCATCATAAACCTTGTCAAGCACTATAACCGACTGCTCGGAAGCGCATATCATACCGTTGTCAAAGGTCTTTGAATGTATTATTGAGTTTACCGCGAGAATTATATCCGCGGTATCGTCGATGATCGCGGGAGTGTTGCCGGCGCCGACTCCGAGAGCCGGTTTTCCGGAGGAATACGCCGCTTTCACCATACCGGGACCTCCGGTGGCCAGAATGATATCGGCCTCCTTCATCAGGAGATTGGTCATTTCGAGGCTCGGGATATCGATCCAGCTTATAATACCCTCCGGAGCGCCCGCCGCCACCGCCGCCTCAAGCACTATCTTGGCCGCGGCTATGGTCGAGCTTTTGGCTCTCGGATGTGGGCTGATGATAATACCGTTTCTGGTCTTAAGAGAAATAAGAGTTTTGAATATAGCGGTCGAGGTGGGGTTTGTCGTCGGGATCACCGCCGCGATTACGCCTATAGGCTCCGCTATCCTTTTTATACCGTACGCCTTGTCCTCCTCTATAACCCCGCATGTCTTTACATTTTTATAAGCGTTATAAATATATTCGGAAGCGTAGTGGTTTTTGATAACCTTATCCTCTACCACTCCCATTCCGGTTTCCTCGACCGCGAGCTTCGCAAGAGGGATCCTCGCCTTATTGGCCGCCATGGCTGCTTCAAGGAATATTTTATCCACCTGTTCCTGCGTATATGACGCGAACTTTGCCTGCGCCTCTCTCACCCGGGCAATGGCTGCCTCAAGCTTTTCCACGCTGTCCACTATTTCGTAGTTCTTCTCTTTCATTGTGAGCCTCCTGATTGATTTATGATATTATTTTATTTTTCTGTGTTTTCAGATGTTCCGACAGGATTGCCAGGGAAGACGCCATATTTTCATTTTTCACGAAAATATTATCCGGCGCGTTCAGGCGCTTTGGCGCGAAATTCCATATCGCCCTTATCCCGCTTTCGACCATCAGATCGCATACCTCCTGCGCCTGCCCCTCAGGCACGGTTATGATGCCGATCTCGACTCCGTTTTCCCTGCAAAATTTCGGAAATTCGGATACCGGATATACGCATTTTCCGGGCCCCGGAGCCTTCAGCTTACGCTCGTCGCAGTCAAAGCCGGCAAGTATATCAAGGCCGTACTCGCTGAACCCCTCGTATTCAAGAAGCGCGTTTCCGAGTCTCCCGGCGCCTATTATCGCGGCGTGTACGGTCGTACCGTAGCCGAGAGCGCTTTCCAGACGTTTTATCAGCGCCGGCACCTCATAGCCTATTTTTGGTCTGCCTTCTCCGCTTATCGCTCCGAGATCCTTTCTCACCTGGACTTCACCAAGCTTGAGCGCCTTAGCCACGGCTGTTGCGGATACCGTTTCCGTTCCGTCTTTATGCAGTGACCTGATATAATGCAGATATACCGGAAGTCTTTCTATAACGGATTTTGAAAGCGTACTTTTGTTCATTTTGCTCCTTTTAAACCTTACTTTCCTTTGTGAAAAATATTACGCGCGCACCGTATCGCTCGGTCGGTGTCCGCGTTTCCGGTAATATATATTTTATCACAATCGGAGCATTGACGCAAGTATCAATTTCACATATCGGTATATCGATATCGATATACCGATCCATTAAAACGCCTCCCGCATCAGACACGCGCTTCCTTGTCATTTTCAAGGAATCTTCTTTTAGACTCGCACAGCTCTGTTATAAAAAGCTTATCGGTCTTGGATAAATGATAATCTTTTCTGTAGATCAGCACATCCTTATATATCTTGCGGTTGTCCTCGCATATCTTCTGTACCAGACCGTATCGGTCAAGAAGATCGTCCGGCACCGGCGACACCCACATGAAGGTATCCGGGTTTGACGACAGAAGCTCGAATTGACTTGCCCTCTCAAAAACGTAAATACGTCTGGCGATATTGTCCGGCAGCTCCGCCTTTTTCACGTCCGAAAACGGAAGAGACGGCACATACGGATCGGCGTGCGCTATCTCCGTATATGGATCAAGGTCCGTATACCGAACCCTTTCCTTACCGGCGAGAGGATGTTCCCTTCCCATCACCAGCACATAGCTAAACTCCGTTACCAGCTCGTAATTAACTCCCTTTTCCTCCAGCATTTCCTTAAAATATTTATCGTTTTGCGCGGCGTAACGGATTATTCCCAGCTTGTAGTCCGCGTGAAGGATATTGTTTATCGCCCTCTGAGAATTTGTTTCTTTATAAAATATCTCGGCTTTCTTACTCTTGTCAAGCTTATTGCAGAACCGTGCGAAAGCGTTCGCAATATAGCTTGCTCTCGGAACCGAAATGGAAAATGTCTGTCTGTACTCGTTTCCCTCCTTGAATATCTTTTCCAGCTCGTCCACCTGAGAAAGTATCTTTTTGGCGTACTGCAAAAGCTTCTCCCCGTCCGGAGTAGGTATCATGCCCTTTGTGGTCCTTTCAAATACGGTTATGCCGAGAGAGGCCTCAAGCTCCTTTATCGCCCTGCTGAGGTTCGGCTGAGCCATATAAAGATTTTCCGCCGCTTTGTTGATAGAACCGGTCCTTGATATCTCAAGCGCGTATTTCAGATGCATTATATTCATAATTACGATTCCTTTTTATTGTACTCAGACAAATTTAAGGCTCCGCCTTAAAGCTCCGCAAGCCTTTGAAAAGGCTTGACCGAAGCTTCAAAAAAACACAAAGCCTTCCCGTACTCCGGAGAAACGCGAAGATTTTATTTTATTCTATCATATTTTAAATTATCTTTCAAGATTATTTTGTTAAAATGTATCATATTTTATTTACTTTCGCAAAACTTCCTTTTCTTATTGCAAAATACGGCTCTGAAATATAAATAAAAGCGCGCCGAGACTAAAGTGGCTCTGACGCGCTTTTTATTATCAGGACGCCCTTATTATAGTCTCAGGCTCCTGTTTTTTTGTCACTGTATCTGCGGTTATTATCACCTTTTCAACGTCATTTCTTGACGGTATCTCATACATGATATCCTGCATGATTTCCTCGAGGATCGCTCTCAGCCCGCGCGCTCCGGTATTACGCTCTATAGCTCTCGAGGCTACGGCCTTCAAAGCCTCATCCGTAAACTCAAGCTCCGTACCGTCAAGGGCAAACAGCTTTTTATACTGCTTGACAAGAGAGTTCTTGGGCTCCTCGAGAATACGCACAAGCGCGTTTTCGTCGAGATTGTCAAGACCGACAATTATCGGCAGCCGTCCTACAAGCTCCGGAATAAGTCCGAATTTAATTACGTCGTGCGGAGTAACGTCCTTATACGGAGAACCGGTAAGCTTCTCGGTTTTGGTCATCACCCTGCCGCCAAAGCCGATAGTAGAATGTCCCTTACGGTTTTCGATGATCTCCTGTATATTATCAAACGCGCCGCCGCATATAAAGAGTATATTTTCCGTATTAATTTGTATAAACTCCTGATTGGGGTGCTTTCGTCCTCCCTGAGGCGGTACGTTCGCCACCGTTCCCTCAAGTATCTTAAGAAGCGCCTGCTGAACTCCCTCTCCGGAAACATCGCGGGTTATGGAGCGGTTTTCGGAGCGGCGTGATATCTTGTCTATCTCGTCAATATAGATTATACCCATTTCGGCAAGCTCCACATCGTAGTCCGCAGCCTGAATAAGCCTCAAAAGTATATTCTCAACATCTTCTCCGACGTAGCCCGCTTCTGTAAGCGTGGTCGCGTCCGCTATCGCGAACGGCACCTTGAGCGTCTTCGCCAGCGTCTGGGCAAGGTACGTCTTTCCCACACCGGTGGGGCCGAGAAGCAGAACGTTGCTCTTCTGTATCTCAACATCGTCCCCGTTTCTTTTTCCGCGGCGTCTCTTGCGACCCGCTCCGACGCCTCCGCTCTGAAGTATTCTTTTATAATGATTGTAAACCGCGACCGAAAGAGCCTTCTTGGCGTCGTCCTGTCCTATTACATAATCGTCCAGTGTCTTTTTTATCGTCTGCGGTTTCGGTAATGTTTCGTATGTCAGCCCGGAAACGTTCGCGGCGCTTGTCGCCTCGTCGATTATATCGTTGCACGCCTCCACGCAATCGTTGCAGATATAAAGGCCGGTGGGCGACGGTATCAAAAACTGTACCTGATTCTCATTTCTTCCGCAAAAAATACAGTGTCTTGCCGGTATATTCCCGCCTGCTCGGTTACTTTGTGCCATTTTTCAGACGCCTCCGTTTTTGGGTTAGTCAATTTTTCACTTTGAAAAGACCGCCCTTGATATTCAGGCGGTCTCAGCGCTTTTTCATCTTTAATACTATGCTCAGCCGCACTCTGATATGACACTGAGCCGTAACAAGGCCGACTTATGACCTTTTTTCGATCACCCTGTCTATCAGACCGTATTCCATAGCCTGCTGCGCAGTCAGAAAATTATCGCGGTCGGTATCCTGCTCGATGACCGAAAGGGGCTTGCCCGTGTTCTCGGCGAGAATCGAGTTGAGCTTCGCCTTTGTGCGAAGTATGTGCTCAGAATGTATTTTTATATCCGACGCCTGACCCTGGAAGCCCCCGAGAGGCTGATGGATCATTATCTCGCTGTTCGGCAGCGCGAGCCGCTTGCCCTTGGCTCCGGCAGAAAGCAGAAACGCGCCCATGCTCGCCGCCATTCCGACGCATATAGTGGAAACGTCGCATTTTATATAATTCATTGTATCGTATATGGCGAACCCGGCCGACACCGATCCGCCCGGACTGTTTATATAAAAGGAAATATCCTTATCGGCATCCTGTGACTCCAAAAACAGCAGCTGCGCCACCACAAGCGACGCTGTCACGTCGTTTACCTCCTCCGAAAGAAACACTATTCTGTCCGTGAGAAGACGCGAATATATATCATAAGCTCGTTCTCCGTGATTTGTCTGCTGTATGACTGTTGGGACTAAAGACATAATTATTTCATTCCTTTCCGTATATTATTCTAAAGGCCGGAATCACTGTCGCGTCAGTCAGCCCTTTTTATTATCGGCCGCCTTAACGATTATACCATCCGGTACAACGGTTTATTCAGCCTTATCAACTTTTTTTTCGGTTATTTCCGCGTTATCTTTAACAAAGGCGAGCGCCTTCTGAACTCTCAGATCCGCGCAGACGTCGTCCTTTGCCACCACTTCCCTGATCTTGTCGGCTTCCATACCGTACATATCAGCCATACGCTTGTACTCCGCCTCGATCTCCTCGTCTGTCGGGGCAATGTTTTCAGCGTCCGCCACAGCCTCAAGCGCGAGACGAACCTTTACCGAGCGCTCCGCGCGGGGGCGGAAGTTCTCGCGAAGCTGATCGAGATTCTGACCGGTATATTTAAAATAAGTATTCAGATCAAGACCGTTTGAGCGGAGCTGCATATCGTATTCTCTGAGCTGGTTTTCCACTTCGTTCACATACATGGACTCCGGTATCTCAGCCTCCATGTTGCCGATAAGCACATCAAGTATTCTGTTTTCCGTCACCTGGTCCGCCGTCTTTTCATATCTTTCCGCTATCTTTGACCGAACGTCGGCTCTGTACGCCTCCATATTGTCAAAGGACATATCCTTGGCGAACTCGTCGTCAAGCGCCGGAAGCTCCTCCTTGGTTATTCCGTGCAGCTTGCATTTGAATACCGCCGCCTTGCCTGCCAGCTCCTTCGCTCCGTAATCCTCAGGGAAGGTAACGTTTACGTCAAATTCCTGTCCGATGCTCTTGCCGACTACCTGATCCTCAAATCCCGGGATAAATTGACCGGAACCGAGCTTCAGTTTGTGCTTTTCTCCCTTTCCGCCCTCAAAAGGCGTTCCGTCCACAAAGCCCTCAAAATCTATTTCAGCCGTATCGCCCGGCTCGGCGGCCCGATCCGTGATCTCGATCTCTCTCGCCGCTCTTGCCTGCGCGGCCTTTATGTCGCTTTCAACCATCTCGTCCGTTACTTCCGTCACGTCGCGCTCGGCTTTTATACCCTTATAATCCTTCACCGTGACCTCCGGTCTGATATCAAAGGTCGCCTTAAGCACGGCCATACCGTTGTCGTCAAGAGAAACAACGTCAAATTCGGGACGGGACACGACCTTATACTCAGTCTCCTTCAGCGCGCTTTCATACGCGTCGGGAAGAAGATTGTTGAGCGCCTCATCCGTAAATATCCCTGATCCGTACAGCTTACGGATTATCGCAAGCGGCGCCTTCCCCTTACGGAAGCCGGGAACGTTCATCTTCACGACTTCCTTTTTGTATACGTTTCTGATCTCTGCCTCAAGCTCCGACGCCGGTATTCCGAACTGGATCTCGGCGCGGCTTTTTTCAAGTTTTTCCGATTTGATAAGACTCATTTTCTTAATGACGCCGCAAATCCGTTTTGCTGCGCGGCGTCGCTCCTTTCGATCGTTTGACTATTCCTGATTTTTACATACTTATTATATTTTACACATCCGCTATAAAAAAGTCAACCACTTTCCAGTAAAATTAATAATTAATTCAATATTATTATATTATTTTATACGGTACGAAATTCAGAAAATCCGCTGAGATCAGAGTAAAGCGTATCCCCTCGAACTCCGCCGAGGCGGGAATATCGTATTTCCCGTGTATGTGTCCGTAATAACACTCCCTAACGCCTCCGCCTTTCAGTACGTCCACTATCTCCCGGCATATAAAATCCGAAAAAACCGGCGGAAAGTGCAGAAAGGCTGTTTTTTCCGCTCCGACACCCAATTTATCGGCGGCTCTGATACCAAGCTCCAATCTGCCCGCTTCCCGCGCGACTATTTTTTTATAGTCGGTATCTTTAGGGGAAGTTTTTTCATCGATATACCAGCCCCTTGAACCGATTATGATCCTCCCCTGCGCAAAGTACGCGTTATTCTGAAGGAGCTTTATGCTGCGAATGTTTTTATCCGCAAAAAAAGCTTCTGTCTTTGCCGCCGTACTCCACCAATAATCGTGATTGCCCCTGCCTATCAGCTTTTGTCCCGGCAGGCTGTCAAGCAGCTTCAGGTCCGGCTCCGCCTCCTCAAGCGTCATGCCCCATGAAATATCTCCCGGAAGCACAACCGTATCCTCCTCGCTTACCGTCTTACGCCAGTTGACGATAAGCCGTTCTGTCCAGTTTCTCCAGCGCTCACCGAAAATGTCCATTGGTTTTTTCACGCCGCCGGAGAGATGCGTGTCGGCTATAGTGAATAACGCCATTATGATTACCGTGCCTTTCTTTCGGTTTTCGCGCCGGGTCAGCCGGGCTGAATATTTTAATGATGCCGCTTTTTTACCTCGAATTGTCAAGTTAAGGTGAAACGGTTTTTTCAGTAAGGTCTGCGGATAAAAAAATCAGTCCGTTGTTACTGCCGTTCATTTATCGTCTTATCGTATATTTTCAGACGTTTTTGCGCAAAATAGCTATAGCTTCCGCGTAAAAAAATACGCAAAACAGCCAAAGAAAGGAACGAAAAACATGGACAGCAAAAAAAACAATAAGCCGCTCAAGGGGGTCGTCTGCGATGTGGTGAACTGCGTTTATCACGACGGCGACTGCAGCTGCACGGCAAAGCAGATAGAAGTAGGACCGATGCAGGCTGTGAGCTGCACGGACACGGTCTGCGCTACCTTCAAGCCCTTACCGGAAAGTTATATCAACCGCTCAAATTAAACGGGCTTACTAAACAACCTCAGGGAAACTTTTTGAAAAAGTTTCCCTGAACCCCCTCAAAAGCTTTCAGCCGCGGCAGCCGCGCCCGGAAAAGTTTTCGGAAGATAACAAGCCTATGTTACATAGAATAAGCCTTATTTAAGCAGCTCAAGCGTTACGGACGGCATATCTCCGGGCTCAATGACCCTGCTGAACCTCACTTGCTTCTTATCCAGCCCGGCAAGCGGCGCCGTTATCTCCGTCCCGGTCAGTCTGCTGAGCGCCTCAAGCGCCGCGGGCCCATCGGGTGCTTTTTCATTTTTCAGCGACTCGTACACAGAAGAAGCGAATTTATACGGACTCGCCGTAGAAGCCACTATTACGCGCTTTGCGGCTTTCTCTCCCGCCTCCTCCAGATACTGAAGCGCGCAGCTTATACCGACCGCCGAATGCGTATCGACAAGATACCCATATTCGTTATAAATATCCCTTATCGTCCGCGCGGTTCCCGGCTCATCGCAGAAGTACCCGGCAAACTCTTTGCCTATCTCGTTTTTAAGCGCGTCGCTGACCGAATACCTTCCGCTCTCCGAAAGCCGCTTCATGTATCCCGCGGTCTCGTCCGATCCGGCAAGCAGGTAAAGCAGTCTCTCAAGATTTGACGATATCAGAATATCCATGGAAGGAGACATGGTCGTGTGGAAATCGCGGTTGCGGTCATAGATTCCCGTTCTGAGAAAATCCGTGAGGATGTTATTTCTGTTCGAGGCGCAGACAAGCCTGCCCACAGGAAGCCCCATGCGTTTCGCTATATACGCCGCGAATATGTTTCCGAAATTTCCCGTGGGAACGCATATATCCACCTTCTCGCCCGCGCTGATATCGCCGTTTTCAAGCAGATCGCAATAAGCGGAGATATAATATACTATCTGTGGGACGAGCCTGCCCCAGTTTATGGAGTTGGCAGACGAGAAGAAGTACCCTCTGTCACTCAGGCTTTTTACCATTCCGGCATCGGAAAAGATACGCTTGACTCCGTTCTGGGTGTCGTCAAAATTTCCCCTGACCGCGAAGACCTCTACATTATTACCCTCCTGCGTCGCCATCTGCAGCTTCTGCACCCGGCTCACTCCGTCCACGGGGTAAAATACCGCTATCCTCACGCCGTCCACATCCCTGTAACCCTCAAGCGCCGCTTTGCCGGTATCTCCGGAGGTCGCCACCAGGATCAGCGCGGTCTTATCCTCCCCGGTCTTTCTCAGCGCTCTCACAAACAGCCTCGGCATCAGCTGGAGAGCCATATCCTTGAACGCCGCCGTGGGACCGTGCCAAAGCTCAAGGACTCGGAGTCTGTCGCCGACGGTCCTTACCGGCGCCGCGCCGCCCGGAAAACGGCTTTCGCCGTACGCCTCGCGGCAGTCGGAAAGAAGCTCGTCATATGTGTAATCTGTCAGGAATTTTGACAGTACCGCCGCCGCCCTTTCCGGATAGCTCACCCCGGAAAGCTTTGATATCTCTCCGACTTCAAGAGACGGTATGCTCTGCGGCATGAACAGTCCCCCGTCCGAGGCAAGTCCGGTCTTAATCGCTCCCGCGGCAGTCGTACGCCCGCCGTTTCCTCTGGTGCTTATGTAATCCATTTTTATAACTACCTTTCGTTCAATATTTATCTTTATGAGTATTTCCCTCAGCCGAAAACCTTAACCCGTAGATTTAGTTAACCTCCAAAAGCTTTTCTTAAAAAGGGGAATGTATTTGGATTTGAGCGGTCAGGTTATCTCTTCGCCTGATGAAATCAGACATACAGCCTTGAAGTTCTTTCGGAGCAGCCCGTCGCTTTCAAGGCAACGATTCAAGCGACTTATAAAACTCAAGCGAGGAAAAACCTCTCCCCAAATGATTCAAAAGATATTTTTCGCAGTAAAGTGAAAACTGCATGTGCAAAGCCTCCTGAAGCTCAAAGGAGAGATATTTCTTCGCCTCCGAATAACAGACGTACCTCATTACGTCCAGCATCGGTTTCGAAAGCGGCAGGAGCAGAGCGGTATGCCCCTCCCTTATTTCCTCCGAGTTGCGCTTTCTATGACATTCGGCGCAGTGCATAACCCCGTCCATAACGTCAAGATACATTGTCTCCGACGCCTCTGAGCCGCATTCGCTGCAGCCGACAAGATCGGGGCTGAAGCCGCATGCCGCCGCCGTCCTCAGCTCAAACGCCGCACGCAGCAGCCGCTTATCCTTCAGTCCGCGGTCCAGCGCGTAAAGAGTATTGAGCGTCAGCTGAAGCATCTCAGCCTCGTCTCCGTTCTCCACGCATACCTCATTTGCCACATCGCACATATACACCGCAAGCGCGGTATCCTCAAGTACCGAGCGCAGGTGCGGGAAGCTTTCGAGCTCCGAGGCTTCTCTGACCCAAGGCCGCCCGCCTCTGTCTGCTGTGACAAACTCACTGTAGCACATCGGCAGACACGCGCCGCCGGATTTGTTTTTCAGACTTGAGCCGCCCTTAAGCAGCACCGGTATTTTGCCCGCCTCGGCAGTCAGGACCGTAAGCAGCTTATCGTTTTCGCCCCACGCCGCCTCCGTCAGCACAAGACCTCTGAACTGAGAGAGCATTTTTATAAACGTTCCTTTCTTAAGCCTTACCCGGCGCTTCCCGCCCTGCCTTCAATTGACCGCGTCCCGTATAGATACGTCGCGAAAAGCTCCCGCGGTAAGTATAAATACGCTTCCTTTTGCTTTTTGTTAACGCTCCGTTTCTTCCTTTGTGAAGCCGAGACTGTTTAAAAGAGCCTCGCTGTTGCGCCAGTTCTTTTTGACCTTTACCCATAGGTCAAGATATACCTTAAGCCCGAAAAAGCGCTCCATATCTTCTCTCGCTCTTGTCCCGATGCGCTTAAGCAAGGCTCCGCCCTTTCCGATAATTATACCCTTATGTGAGTCCTTTTCACAGTAAATCTCAGCCCTTATTTTCAAAATTCCCCGCTCTTCCCTGAATTCCTCTATAACCACCGCGGTCCCGTGAGGTATTTCCTCATCAAGAGAACGAAGAAGCTTCTCCCTTATTATCTCTGAGGCTACGACCTTCTCGGGCTGATCCGTCAGAGCGTCATCGGGGAAAAGCCATTCCCCCTCTGCCATGAACTCATCCACCTCAGACAGAAGCTCGTCCACACCTTTGTTTTTTAACGCCGATATCGGGACCACAGCGTCAAAATCGTATATTTCCGAGTAAGCCTTTATCGTATCGCCGATCGAAGCAGGATCCGAGCGGTCGATCTTATTTATGGCAAGCACGGC
Source organism: uncultured Clostridia bacterium (assembly GCA_944393415.1). Lineage (GTDB taxonomy): Bacteria > Bacillota > Clostridia > Oscillospirales > CAG-272 > SIG673. The sequence goes on from CALYAD010000054.1 coordinate 69,453, forward strand.
GGGAAGGTCCGCTTTTCTTATTCTGTCTATAAGCTCTTTTTCGGTCTCTCCGGGACGCGCCACGGGTTCGACCACCAATATTACCGCGTCCACGCCTATCATCGCGCTCTTAACGGAATCCACCATCCGGCTTCCAAGCCTCGTCTTAGGCACATGCATTCCCGGAGTGTCCATAAACACATACTGCGTTTCCCCCCTTGTCAGTATACCGGTAATACGGTTTCTCGTAGTCTGGGGTTTATTTGAAACTATCGCCAGCTTTTCGCCTATCAACGCGTTTAACAGTGTGGATTTTCCCGCGTTCGGTCTGCCGACTATGGCGACAAATCCCGTTTTTTTCACTTCTGTATTTTTTCCTTTCTGATTATTAATGACGGACAGCGTATAATGATACCACCAAACGCAGGCTTATCTGTTAAGAGACATGGATTTCAGCACGGCTTCCTGTCTGGAAAACATGTCCTCCTCCTCGGCTTTTCCGAGCTCATGATCATATCCGAGCAGGTGCAGCACGGAATGCACGCAGAGAAACGCCGTCTCTCTTTCAAAGGAATGCCCGTATTCCCCTGCCTGTCTGTCCGCTCTTTCAAGAGATATGACTATGTCTCCCAGAGCTATTCTCTCTTTCCCTTCGGTTCCGTGAAGCTCCGCCCGCTTCAGCGTCTCTTTAAGCTCTCCGTCGTCATAAAGCGGGAAGGACAGCACGTCGGTAGGACGATCAATGCCCCTGTACTCAAGGTTCAAAGCATGTATACCGTCATCATCCGTAAGCGTGACAGATATTTCCGCGTCAAGCTCAAAGCCCTCGCTTTTAAGCGTACTGTTTACCGCTCTGCGTATAAGCGCTCTGAGCGCCCGCGTCACCTCATGCTTGTCCTGAGTGTTGCTGATGTATATTTTATTCATTTCCGCCGCCTTTTTTATTTCTTTCTTCCTAAAACTTTTTTGAAAAACGGTGTATGTCTGACTTTGCCATGTCCCGGGACTTCAGCGGAGCGCCGGAGGAAACCGGCTCAAATTTCTTTATATAAGTTTTTGGGGAGTTCAGAAATCCTTTTTTCAAAAAGGATTTCTGAAGAAAAATCTCTGACGAGCATTTTCACGTCACTCTTCCGCTGTCCTGCGTCGCGTGCCGGAAGCGCGTACGGCGCTCCGTCCCTGCCTTTGAAAGTCTTTCCGCCTCATCTTTTTCATATGCCGCTATGATCTTCCTTACGAGCCTGTGTCTTACGACGTCCCGCTCAGTGAAGCGGTGTATCGCTATATCCTCTATTCCTTCAAGTATACGAGAGGCCTCCACAAGACCGCTGCCGGTGTTTCTCGGAAGATCTATCTGGGTGATATCACCGGTTATAACTATTTTCGAGCCGCTCCCGAGCCTTGTCAGCAGCATTTTCATCTGCTCCCTTGTGGTATTCTGCGCCTCGTCCAGAATAATGAAGGCGTCATCAAGCGTCCTTCCGCGCATATATGCCAAAGGAGCTATTTCTATAGTCCCTCTCTCCACCTGTCTGGCGTAGCTCTCCGCCCCGAGCATCTCAAAAAGCGCGTCATGAAGCGGTCTGAGATACGGATCTATCTTATTCTGGAGATCTCCCGGCAGATATCCGAGCTTTTCGCCTGCCTCCACCGCCGGACGGGTAAGTATTATCCTTGTAATTTCCTTGGCTCTGAGCGCGGTCACAGCCATCGCTACTGCAAGAAATGTCTTTCCGGTTCCTGCCGGACCTATCCCCAGCACTATAGTGTTCTTTTTTATCAGATCCGTATATCTCTTCTGACCTGCGGTCTTGGGCTTTATCGGTTTTCCCTTGACCGTAACGCAGATACAGTCGTCATAGCCTTCAAGCTCCCCGTCGCGGTCTTCGAGTATCATTGAGGAGACGTACTCTGCCGTCTGCGCCGGAAGAGTACCCTGCATTTTGGCTGTTTTAGCCAGAATAGCGGCTGCCTTTGCCGCGCGTTCCGTCATTTGCTCGTCGGCTCCGCTTATTATCAGTGTGTTTCCCGCGCCCGTATCGCTGTCACGGTTCACGCAGGACACGCCGAATGTGCGCTCGAGTATCCTTATATTGCTGTCGAACGGTCCGAACAGCGCCGTTGCCGTTTCAACATTCTCTAATGGTATCCTTTTTTCCGTCATACATTTTGACCTTCCTTTACGGGGATAAAACCCGCGTCTCTCAGCCTCCGCCGATCTCCGCCGGCTCCGTTATCTCCGCTATATATATAAAATCCGCCTGCGCCGTGATGCCGTCCCCGGTATCGAGGTAAGTTATTTTCAAGCGCACAAGCTCCGAATCCTCCGATATTCCCGCGATCTCCCGGTATATTCTCCGCTCCGCCTCGGCTCTTGCCTCGTCCGGCGTTCGGTGCCGCGTCTCCGTTTTCTCTGAGACTGAATAATATTCCCTCACCGTTATCGGAAGCTCTATCGCTCCGAACACGGTAACATTGCGTTCTCCGGATGTGTCGGCGTCCTCGGTTTTCCCGAAATCGAAATCAATCCCGAATACAGATATCGTCCTTCCGCAGCGTTCTCCTCTCGTCTCCGAGCGCGTTACCTCGTCAAACGGCACCGTCGCCTCAGCCTTTCCGCTCACCTCGGCCTTGACCGAGCCCCTGGCGTTTCCAAAACGCAGAAGAGGATCGTCGGTTATCTGAAGTCCGCTTCCGGAAATCAGACCGGTTATCAGTACGTCGCCCTTTCTGACCACGCTGCCCTCTTTGATCACCGCGCTGCCCTCATATACAAGAACGCTCCTGACGACCCCGTCCGATTTTGCCACAAGAAGACCGCACGCACTCTCGTCCGGCTCGGGTCGTTCGGAGGTCTCCTTAACTGTCAGAGAAACCGTCGTTCCTTTAAAATTAAGCGCAGCCCACGAAAGCTCCGGATGCTTAGCCAAAAACTCGTTCCTCACAGAGCTCCTGTCTATCCCGGACAGCAGCCTGCCCGGATAAACACCCATTTCCTTAAGCTCCGTTCTCATCTGCTCCCTTGAAAGCAGCTCCGTACCCTCCACCTCTACCTTCCATACAAAAAGCGTCGACATCCAAAGAATGACCGCGAAAGCGAAGGCGCCGAGCATGAGTCCGTAGCGTGTACCGTATCTTGACATGAGCCTCTTAAAACCATATATATTTATAATATATACTATTATTCCCGATTTGTCAAGAGCGGGCGCGACTTTTTTTAAGGTTTTGGGCGAAAGCTCCGTAAAGACACCGCCCTTTTCCCGATCGGGTGTGAATTCGGCGTTTATCCCCTCAGACACCAAATAGCTTATAAGCGCGTCCCTGCTTTCCGGTCCCGCGTATATCCTGACGCTTCCCGTAAAGAATTTCACGATCCTTCCGAATCCCGACATAACCTTTCCTAGTTCCTTTCCAAGTGAAATATATCTTTTCCCGCTTTGCCGGAGCCTCTATTTACAGGAGTATCCGACAAATCTTATGCTTTCGATCTTACCCGAAAGCTTGATTTCATTACCAAAATATGTGGAGACGGTAAGACCGCCGCCGTAAATCTCTATCACCCCGTCGCAGTTGCAGAGCTTTATCATATCCGGAGTGTATTCAATCACCTTTGTACATTCACACAAGGTTATCTCACGGTTGGAAACGATAAAGGCGCTGCTCTGTTTTATCCTGCCCCGGTGCGCATAAGGCTCACCTACAGGCTTTTTTCTCTTTTCCATGAATATTTTCTCACCTGTCACATAAGTTTTTATAGAATACCCGAAATATGGGGCATGATCCCCCCAAAATACTATATGCGAGGCTTTTGATTTGAATACATATATTTGTGACATTTCGTCAAAAAAATCCCGCGTTAAAAGCGTTAACGGAGCTAACGCGGCGTTTATTATACTTACGACGGCTTTCTGCGTCTATCTTCTTCTTCACCCGCATATATCCCCTGCTTCGGTGCGGGAGTCTCTGACGTTCTGCGCCACCACGCTTATCCCATCGCTTTTCCCTATGATGGTGGCGGGAGAGATACTGATACTTTCAGGCTTCGGAGATATATGCGCAAAAAGCGTGGGCAGAGCGTTTTCCCGTATTTTCGGCGTACACGGAGAAGGCGCGGCGGCATTTGCGCTGGGCTGCGTATGCGGCTATCCGGTGGGCGGAAAAACCGCTCTGTCTCTCTACGGTGATGGGAAACTGGACAGGGATGAATGTGAATTTCTCTGCGCGCTCAGCAATAACGCGGGACCGGGCTTCGTCGTCGCCGGCATCGGAGCGGCTATCTGGGGAAACACCGGCTTCGGAGCAGCGCTTTATCTCACCGAGCTGATCTCGGCATTTATCGCGGGGATACTTTTAAGACCCTTGTTCATCAAGCCTACGGTCTTGCCGCATAAGGCAGGCTCAACAGAGCAAAGAAAAGTGAAGGCGCGTAAATTTTCGGAGATTTTTTCCGTATCAGTCGCCTCCGGGGTAACGTCAATACTCAAGGTCTGCGGATTTGTGGTAATATTTGAAATACTTCTTACAGGATTCTTTTCCATGCTGCCGGATTTTCCCGGAAAACAGCTGTTCACGGTCGTGGCTTCCTCTATAGCCGAAATAACCTCAGGCGCCGCGTCTTCCGGCAATTACGCGCTTTCGGGGACAAATACAGCGGTAATATTCGGCAAGCTTATGACATTCGCTCTTGTTGGCTGGGGAGGTCTTTCAGCCCACATGCAGCTTAACGCCTTCGCGTCGGAAAAAGGCATGGTGTTAAAAAAATATTATGTCTTTAAGGCATTGGTCGCCGCTTTATGCGTCCTTATAGGCGCCGCTTACATAGCGCTATCCTCGTGAAAGCGCTGTCAATTCCGTGCCTACGCGCATATATTGTAAATAGACCGCCTCTCAAATGTCCGCGGTCAAAAAACAAAGGAAGGAAAACAGCGGAAATGAATACCGAGATAACAATCGTGCTCCGTTCTGTGACCTATGCCGAAAAGAGCAAAAAGCTTCTTAACTCAGAGGGTATAAAGTCACGGATAGTCAAGCCGTCTCCATCTGTGACGGGCAAGGGGTGCGGATACGGTATCGCAGTTGCGGCGCCGCACGCCGACGCGGCGGTCGGTATACTTAAAAACAACCGTATACCTATAGTGAAGCTTACCCGCGTGTAAAAACGGTTTACGGCTCCGCAGCCTTAAGCCTATGGAAAAGATAATATATTTCGACAATGCCGCGACTACCTTTCCGAAGCCCGCGGAGGTCATTTCGGAAGTTACCTCCGTTATGCGTTACCGCTGCGGAAACCCCGGCAGATCCTCGCACAAAATAGCGCTCGCCGCCTCCGACGTTATATATGAGTGCCGGGAAAAGCTCGCCGGAATGTTCGGAGGTAAGCCGGAAAATCTTATTTTTACCCAAAACGCCACCCATGCGCTGAACATGGGCATAAAAACGGCGCTCCACCGCGGCGATCACGTTCTGATATCCGATACGGAGCATAATTCCGTGATAAGGCCCGTGGCAACACTCGCGCAAAGAGGACTTATCACCTATGATATATATACCGCCTTTGAGGACGGCGAACAGCAGCTAAGGGAGATCAGGTCAAAGCTTCGCCCCAAGACATCGATGGTCTGCGCGTGTCACCACTCAAACATCTGTAATTTTATTCTTCCTATCCGCGATATCGGGGCTTTCTGCCGAAGAAAGGGAATAATGTTTCTGGTCGACGCCTCACAGAGTGCCGGAACTCTCCCGATAAATATGGAAAAGGATAATATAGATCTGCTCTGCGCACCGGGGCACAAAGGACTATACGGTCCTCCCGGCACCGGTTTTGTGATTTACGGAAGCCGTTTTGACGATCCGGAAAACCTCCCCGACACCTTCACGGAAGGAGGAAACGGGATCCGCTCGACCGAGCGGAGCATGCCGGATTTCCTGCCTGAACGCCTTGAGGCCGGAACTCTCGCGGTACCGGCAATAGCCGGACTTTCCAAAGGAGCCGATTTTATACTCAGCTTCCCGCAGAGCAAGCTGTATCAGCAGGAATGCGACTTATGCGCGCGGATGCGGTCGGAGCTGAAAACGCTTGATCGGATATGTATCCACGGAAGCGGCGACGGTTCGATATTGCTTTTCTCCGTTTCCGGGTGTGATTCGGAGGTGTTTGCCTCAGCTCTCGATGAGTACGGAATATGTGTACGAGCCGGTCTTCATTGCTCCCCGCTCGCACACCGTAAGCTCGGCACACCGCCGGACGGCGCGATCCGGGTCAGCTTTGGCGCCTTTAATACCGAAGCGCAGGTAAACACCTTCTGCAGTATAACGGAAAAGCTCCTGAAAACGCTGTAGTACGGGTCGCCACGCGTTTGCTCTTGTTAAAAAAGGCCGAGTAAAAATCTAAGGGGGAACTTTTTGAAAAAGTTCCCCCTTTGTCTTTTCCGTAAGATCCTCCTAAATCCGAAAAAGAGAATTATAAATGCCCCGCTTACTCTGATCCAAAGAAGTTCTTGAAGGATTTTAAGGGAACTTCTTTCAAGAAGTTCCCTTAAGCTATAGCTCAGATAAGCTCTTTAACCTTTGAGCTCTTTCCGACTCTGCCGCGGATATAGTAAAGCTTCGCGCGCCTTACCTTACCCTTTCTGACAACCTCAACAGCCGCGATGTTCGGCGAATGGATCGGGAATATCTTCTCGACACCGACGCCGTATGATATCTTTCTGACGGTAAAGGTCTCGGAGATGCCTCCGCCCTTTCTCGCTATAACGGTACCCTCGAAGATCTGAATCCTCTCGTTTGTTCCGTCCTTGATCCTGCAGTGGACCTTCACGGTGTCACCGATATTTACGTTGACAGCCGTGTCTTTAATCTGCTCATTTGTTAAAGCCGCGATCAAATCCATTTCTGGCTTCCTCCTTAAAACAGGACGTTCATGCAGAGCCTCGCAGAGGACCGTCCCGAAAATATAACGAAAGTATTATATCATATATTTCTCTGTTTTGCAAGATGTTTTTAAAAAATTTACAATTCAATAATGGTCGAAGCCCCCGCCTTCAACTTTTTCACCGGGGATTGTATCTCACACTGAAAAAATCAAGTGTCGCCCACCGCCTAATAGAGGGGATATCTTGATTTAGTTATATTTTCGCACCGAACGCCCGGGAAATTATCCTGCGTTTGAAATTTTAAAAAACGAAGCTGTTTCATTATATAGTATAAAATATAGAATTAATGTTAATAATTGATAAAAGCCCTTGCGCGCGCCAAAAAAATATGGTATTATATCAGTATTAGCATCAGCAGAAATCCGCAGGCGCGCCGCCCGCGTTCCGTATCCGGAAACGCTCCGCGTGTCAGTTGTCGGGCGCCGCGGGCGCTTATGCGTAAAGAAAGGAACGGACATAAATTTATGAAATATCTCGTTTTGCTGTGCGACGGAGCAGCCGATTACCCGATCAGGGAGCTTAACGGCAAAACCCCGCTTTCAGCGGCAGATAAACCCACTATGGATATGCTCGCATCAAAATCTCTTGCCGGGACTGTCTCAAACGTTCCCGAAGGAATGGTACCGGAGTCAGATACCGCCAATTTGGCCGTGCTCTCATACGACCCGAGGAAATATTCCAAGGGCCGCTCCCCGCTTGAAGCGATGTCGCTTGGGCTTGAGATGTCGCCGGAGGATACCGCGTACCGCTGCAACGTCGTAACAATAGAAAACCCCGGGGATACCGAAGTCCCTTACGAGGACAAGATCATGGCAGACCACAGCGCCGACGAAATAACGACCGAGGAGGCAGACAAGCTTATAAAGTCGCTGCAGTCTGAGCTCGGAGACGACGCAAAGCATTTTTACACCGGAGTAAGCTACCGTCATTGTCTTATCTGGAAAAACGCCCCGGACTTTAACGCTTTCATGCGTCCCCATGATATTCTCGGTCAGTCCGTAAAAAATTATCTGCCTCCCGAGCCGTTCCTTTCCCTGCAGAAAAGGAGCTACGAGATACTGAAGGATCATCCGGTAAACCTTGATCGGCTAAGACGCGGTCTGCGTCCCGCGAATTCGGCGTGGTTCTGGTCTCCGGGCAAAAAGCCCGCTCTGCCCTCCTTTAAGGAAAAATGGGGACTTAACGCCTCTGTTATTTCCGCCGTTGACCTGATTAAGGGAATCGCCATATGCGCCAATATGAAAACGGTAAACGTTGAAAATGCCACCGGAAACGTAAATACAAACTACAAAGGTAAGGGCGAGGCGGCAATAAATGAGTTCAGGCTCGGTCAGGACCTTGTATACATTCACGTGGAAGCCCCTGACGAGTGCGGACACAGAGCGGAGCTTGACAATAAGATCCTCTCAATAGAAAAGATAGACGCCGAGATACTCCGTCCGGTCTACGACTATCTTATTTCCACAGGCGAGGATTTCAGAATCATGGTGCTTCCGGATCATCCGACCCCGATCTGCAAAAGAACGCATACTATGGACCCCGTGCCCTTTATTATATACCGCCATACCGTTAAGGAACCGGGCATACCGGTATTTGATGAGGAAAACGCGACAGGAACCGGAATATATCTCCCCAAGGGCGAGCTTTTGATGGAATTATTTATCTGACGGAGAAAACGCATTTTTCGGACTGAAAGGATCACTGCCATGGACGAAAACACAAACCTCACAGAGAAAAAACGCGACCTGTTCAGCCGGGTGTTTGAATGGGCGGAGCTGTTCGCTTTATACTTCGCTATAGGTATGATAATTATACTCGCCTGCTTCCGTCACAGTCCCGTGGAGGGATCGTCAATGTATCCCACCCTGAACGAAAACGACGTTCTGATCGTATCGAGACTGTATTTTACTCCGAAATGCGGTGATATCATAATATGCCAGTCTCCGGTATACGGTCTTGAAAGACCGCTGGTAAAACGGGTCATAGCCGTCGCCGGCCAGACTGTCGAGATAGATTATGATAACTGGACCGTGACAGTGGACGGAACCGTTCTCGACGAATCCTATATCAACCGGGAAAGCGGCCGCGGTATGCTCAGATCCGACTACCTCGAAGACACGTTTACAGTACCCCAAGGCTGCGTTTTCGTAATGGGAGACAACAGAAATCATTCAAACGACAGCCGCTTCTCAGAGATAGGAATGATCGACGAGCGATATATACTCGGCAAGGTCTGCGTAAAAATATACCCTATCGGAGATTTCAGCTTTTTCTGATCGTCAGATCAGAGTCAATAAGACTTTTAACTAAGGGAAAGGAGCATGCAGCATATGCAGGAAAAACAGATACAATGGTTTCCGGGTCATATGGCCAAGACAAAGCGTCTTATACGCGAAAGCCTTCCGCTTGTGGATATGGTCATAGAGATTCTTGACGCGCGTATACCCTATTCCTCACAGAATCCCGATATCGGGAAGCTGACCCGGAACAAGCCGCGGCTGATACTGCTCAATAAATCTTCCCTTGCCGACCCGAACGTAAACGCTCTATGGCGCGACAGCCTGATAAGCAGTGAAACACGCTGTATTTTCACGGATTGCAGCACCGGTTCCGGTCTGAGCGACATACTCCCCTCCGTCCGCGAGCTGCTATCCGGGAAGCTGATACGGAACAATAAACGCGGCATGACCGGGCGTACGCTTAAAGCTCTCGTCGTCGGTATCCCTAACTCCGGGAAAAGCACATTCATAAACCGAATGGCAGGCACATCCAAGGCAAAGACGGAAAACCGTCCGGGGGTGACGAGGGACATGCAGTGGGTACAGACCGGACGCGGACTCGACCTGCTCGATACCCCCGGCGTTCTGTGGCCGAAATTCGAGGACAAGACCGTCGGCGAAAATCTCGCGATTACCGGAGCCATCAAGGATAATATCCTCGATACGGAATATCTGGCAGTGCTGCTGTGCTCAAGACTCCGAGCTATCGCCCCCGCGCTTTTATCCGCGCGTTATAAATTAGCTCCCGGCGAGCTTTCCGAGGAGCGAACAGATTACGAAATTCTTGAGATTATAGGACGCAAACGGGGATTTCTGATCAGCGGAGGAGAGATAAACACAGAACGTACCGCTCTAATGCTGCTTGACGAGTTCAGAAACGCTAAGATCGGAAGAATTTCTCTCGAAAAACCGTGATTTTATAAACTTTTAAATATTTATTTAAGAAAAGAGCCTTAAAAATGTCCTCAAAAAATCTGTCTCCGCTGACCTGGGACATCGAAAACAAATATTTTGACGAGGGTGTCGCCATCATCTGCGGCACAGACGAGGCGGGCAGAGGCCCGCTCTGCGGTCCGGTCACCGCCGGAGCCTGCATACTTCCCCGGGGGCTTGTTATTCCCGGCCTCAACGATTCAAAAAAGCTATCGGAAAAAAAGCGCGATCAGTTATACGGGCTCATTACCGAAAACGCCCTGAGCTGGGCGGTGGAATCGGTTTCAAACGAATTAATAGATGAAATAAATATCCTGAACGCCGCGCAGCTCGCCATGAGAAGAGCCATAGAAAAACTCACGCCTTCCCCGGAGCTTGCCCTGGTCGACGGTAATATCGCCCGGGATTTCCCCTGCCGTGCGGTTACAGTCATCAAGGGTGATTCCGTATCTCCGAGCATCGCGGCGGCGTCTATTCTCGCAAAGGTGACACGTGACCGTATCTGCGATGAGCTCGACTCGCTTTACCCTATGTACGGAATCGCCAAGCACAAGGGTTATCCGACAAAGGAACATATGGACGCGGTAAGAAAATACGGACCTTCGCCGATACACAGAAAATCCTTTCTCGGATTTTTAAGCAAATAAAACTTTTACTTCATGATCCGCCAAAGCAAAACGAAAATGCGGTCGTCACGCAAGGCGGGCATTCAAATCGCTCTGATAAGGTCTTACATATGGAAAAAACCTCAGAAAAAAGACGGCGCGTCGGTATAAACGGAGAAAACGCCGCATGCGAATATCTTCTCTCAAAGGGATATACGATCACGGAACGCAATTTCAGAATCACGGGCGGCGAGATCGACATAGTGGCGCGCGATGGGGCATATACTGTCTTTACAGAGGTAAAATCCAGAAGCCCGGGACCCTCCAAACGCTTCGGCCGCGCCTCGGACGCGGTCAACTACAAAAAACGTCTGCGTTTTGTCACCGCTGTCAAGGCATATCAAAAAATGCACCCGGAAGCAATGAAATGCCGCATCGACGTTATAGAGGTCTACTTTCCGAGGGAAATAGACGTCTCGCGCGCCGAGATAAGGCATATAAAAAGCGCGTTTGGGGATATAAAGCCTTAACCCTTCTATCGGCAAAGCCTCTGAATCTCAGAAAGGGCACGGAGCTCTCGCCAATTACCCTTAAGCCCCCGACGGCGTAAGCTCCTAAAGCAGGCATACTGAAAAATGGAGAAAAATAATCTGTTCGATCTCCACTGTGATACCTTAGGGGTACTGTACCGCTCAGGACGGGAAGGCTGCGAAATCAAAACGCAGCTTGATATTGAAAAATGCGCGAAAAGCTTCCGCGCCTATTCCCAGGTTTTCGCTGTATATTCTCCCGACCGTCTCAGCCCGTCCGAGGCATGGGACAATTTTATTTATACCCGCGACAAAATATCATCTCATAAATTCCCCGAAAACGTTACCCCATATCTGTCAATAGAAGGCGGAAAGCTGCTTGACGGGAAATATGAGAGACTTGACACGATAAAAAACTCGGGAGTGTGCATACTAACTCTTGTGTGGGGAGGAATATGCTGCGTGGGCGGCGCTCACGGAACGGATACCGGATTTACCGATTTCGGCAGAGACGTTCTTCGCTACTGTCTGGAAAACGGTATAGTTCCCGATGTTTCGCACGCCTCTGACAAAATGTTCCGGGAAACCGCGGAAATATGTAAAAAATACTCAAAGCCCTTTATCGCGTCTCATTCCTGCAGCCGCGCGATCCGCAAACACACCCGGAATCTTACCGACGATATGTTTAAATCCGTCGCCGAAAGCGGCGGAATAGTCGGGATAAGTCTCGCCCCGTCTCATCTCAGCGCCTCAGGCAACGCCGACGCTGGCAACGTCGTGCGTCATATAAAACACTTCCTTTCGCTCGGTTATGAAAGCGCGGTCGCGCTCGGCTGCGATTATGATGGGATAGAAACGCCGCCCACGGGACTTGAAAGCCCGGAAAGACTGGCGGAATTCAAAACCCTGCTGAAAGCAAACGGTATAAGCGACGCCACAGCGGACGGTATATTCTATAACAACGCGCGCGCGTTTTTTGAGACCAACAATATAAAACCGATAAACGCGTAAGCTGATCGCCGAATAAACCGGATTGAAAAAATTTCCCCCTTAAACCCGGAAAATCATATCAAAAGTTCCCTTCCCGATCGTAAAAATTTTCAGGAAATAAAAAGCTCAGGTAATCTTTATTCCCAGGCGCGACGGATATTAAGCCGCATACACCATACTTAACGCCGCCATGAGCACAAGAAAGGAATGTCTTAAATTGTCAGACTTCAGAAAAGCGATTAAAACACTTGAATTCGATAAAATAACCGACCTGCTTTCCGGCTGCGCGCATACCGAAGGAGCGAAAATTATGGCTAAGCAGCTGGTCCCGGAGACCGATATCGTCCGTGTAAAACGAATGCAGGACGAGACAGCAGCCGCTAAATACCTTATAGCGAAAAAAAATTTCCCGCCCTTCGGAGCGGTCAGGGACATCGGAGACGCGGTCGAAAGAGCCGCCAAAAGCTCCACGCTTTCCCCGTCAGAGCTGCTCGATATTGCGGGAGTACTTCGCACCTCACGTTCGCTTCTTGACTATATAGAAAACGATCCAGCGGATGAGACGCCGATAGACGGTATATTCCGGCGGCTGATACCCAACCGTTTTCTTGAGGAAAAGATATTCCGTTCACTTCCCGTCGAGGACTTTGTGGCGGACGAGGCAAGCCCCGCGCTTGCCGATCTGAGAAGAAGGATAAGACACGCTCAAAGCTCGGTGCGGGAAACTCTTCAGAAATACATTTCCGGGAGCTACTCAAAATATCTTCAGGAAAGCATAGTCACAGTGCGGAACGGCCGCTTTGTCATACCGGTGCGCGCGGAATATAAAAACGAGATAAAAGGTCTGATACACGATACCTCCTCCACGGGAGCCACCGTGTTTATCGAACCGTACGGCGTAGTCGAGGCAAACAATGATCTGCGCGAGCTCGAAGGCAAGGAAAAACAGGAGATAGAACGGGTGCTTTCCGCGCTGTCTGCCGAATGCGCTCAATTCGGCGACACCATACGTCTGAATTACGGTAATATCACTCTGCTCGCGTTTATATTCGCGAAAGCGGAGCTCGCCATTAAGCTCTCGGCCTGCGCCCCTGATATCACAAACAAAAAGCTGATTTCACTTGAAAAAGCCAGACATCCCCTGCTTGACAAAAACACGGTGGTCCCCATCACCGTTTCACTCGGAACGGAATATGACATGCTCGTCATAACCGGTCCCAACACCGGCGGAAAAACGGTTTCTCTCAAGACCATCGGACTTTTCGCTCTTATGGCTCAGTCGGGGCTGCAGCTTCCGTGCTCGCGGGCGGAGACCGGGGTGTTTTCCGAGATTCTTGCCGATATAGGCGATGAGCAGAGCATCGAGCAGTCGCTTTCCACCTTTTCCGCCCACATGGTAAATATTCTCGATATCCTGGGCAGCATCACGGAAAGCAGCCTTGTGCTGTTTGACGAGCTTGGAGCGGGAACCGATCCCGTAGAAGGAGCGGCGCTGGCGATCTCCGTGCTTGAGGAGATACGCTCGTATCACGCGCTCTGCGCGGCGACCACCCACTATTCCGAGCTAAAGGAATACGCCGTCAACACGGAAAGGGTCACAAACGCCGGCTGCGAATTCGATATCGAAACACTAAAACCCACCTACCGTCTTATTATAGGCGCTCCGGGACGTTCAAACGCCTTCGCGATCTCCGAAAAGCTGGGGCTTCCGAAACGGATACTTCAGCGTGCGGAAAATTTCGTAAGCTCGGAAAACCGACGTCTCGAGGACGTAATATCAGGTCTTGACAAGCAAAGAATAGAGCTTGACAGAATGCGCGCCGAGCTGGAGGAGGAAAAGAAGAATTTTGCCGAATACGAAAAGGAAAAAAGAGATTATATAGAAGAACTGAGCGACCGCACTTACCGTGACGCTCAGAACCTCCGCCAGCAGGCGGCAAGAATGATAGAAAGCGCGAAGGCCTCCAGCGCGTTCGTTTTCGACAAGCTCGACCGACTTCAGAAGCAAAAAACCTCCGAGCAGACAAGAACTCAGCTTGAGGAGGCGCGCGACGAAATCCGGCGCACCCTGCGGAAAAGCGAAAACGAAATGGTTTCGGCAAGCCGCGCGGACGCCGAGGAATACACCCCGGACCGTCCGTTCAAAGCCGGAGACGAGGTGATTATTTACAGCATCGGCAAACGCGGGGTGCTTCTGAAGTCACCCGACAAGGACGGCAACGTTACGGTAAGAGCCGGGATTATGACGACAAAAACCACCGTGGACAACCTTCGCCATGTAAAAGACGAAGCCCCGAGGCCCAAAAAGTCCGGGGCCGTAACGAAAGCCCTTGCCAAAAAGCACTTCCGAGCCGAGGTAGACCTGCGCGGAATGACCGGAGACGAGGCATGGAGCGTCGTTGACAAATACATCGACGACGCTGTGATCGCGGGAGTCTATACGGTAACGCTCATACACGGAAAGGGCACCGGAGCCCTCAGAGCGGCGCTGTGGAGATTTCTTAAGGCGGATAAGCGGATCGCGGACTTCCGAGCCGGAATGTACGGCGAGGGCGACTACGGTGTTACGGTTGTCGAGATAAAACACTGATATATCGGATTTTGACACCATCACGCCGCTTTTAGCTCTTGACTTATCATACCCGATGGGTATAAAATAAATATATAAAAATAAACCGGAAAGGCACGGTACAAAAAATGGCTGTATTTGAACTCAGCGCGTTCACCGACGAATATTCACAGGATTTCCGTAAGCAGATCGAGGGAATGCTGAAAAACGGAATAAGGTACACCGAGATCAGAGGCGTAAACGGAAAAAACATATCCGAGCTCTCGGTCTCAGAGGCAAAGGAGGTTAAAAAGCAGCTGGACGATAACGGGCTTGCGGTATGGTCGGTAGGCTCTCCTCTCGGGAAGATCAAGCTGACCGACGATATCGATAAGCACATTGAGCTGACCAAGCACGTGTGCGAGCTTGCCGGGATACTTGGGACACAGAATATACGGGTTTTCTCCTTTTACGTTCCGGATACCTCCGATATCGCTCCCTACAGAAGTCAGGTAATCGATAATATGGGAAGGATGCTCGAGGCCTCAAGACCGTACGGCTGCCTCCTCTGCCATGAAAACGAAAAAGGCATCTACGGCGAAAAGACCGAGGGCTGTCTCGATATTATGGAGACCTTCGGCGGCGGATATAAGTGTATCTTCGACCCCGCAAATTTCGTACAGGCGGATGTATGCACTTACCCCGACGCCTTTGAGAAGCTCGGAAGCTACATATACTATATGCATATCAAGGACTGCCGTGAAAACAAAACGATAGCTCCCGCCGGAAAGGGTATCGGAAAAATACCGGAGATACTTAAAGAGCTTGACAAGCGCGACGGGCGGATAGTTCTGACCGTGGAACCGCACCTGCGGGTCTTCGCAGGGCTTGAAAAGCTGGAGAGCAACGAAAACGCCACCGAGATAATCGACCAGTACCCGACAAGCGAGGACGCTTTCAACGCCGCGGTCGACGCAATAAAATCACTGCTATAAGAAAGGAACCGGAAAAATGTCAGAGCTGAAAATGCTTGCAATAGACCTCGGAGCAACAAGCGGACGCGGTATAGTCGGCTCCTTCGACGGGAATAAGCTGACGCTGAGTGAAAAGCACCGTTTTGACGACACCTCCTCCTTTGTGGCCGGTACGCTCACATGGAACATAATCGACATATTCGAAAATATCAAAACGGCTATCCGCCTTGCCGGACAGGATATAATAAGCGTCGGTATAGACACATGGGGCGTGGATTACGGTCTGATCGGGCCGGACGGAAGACTGCTCGGCTGTCCGGTCAACTACCGCGACCTCCGTACAACGGGTATACCGGAGTACGCCGAAAGCCTCATGAGTAAAAAAGAGCTGTACTCGGTTACCGGGATACAGTTCATGAATTTCAACACACTGTACCAGCTTATCGCGGAAATAAGAGCGAACCCGAAGCTGCTCGACGCCGCCTCGAGGCTTCTTATGATCCCTGATCTGCTTAATTATTTTCTCACCGGGGAAATGTGCAGCGAATACACCAACGCCACCACCGGCGCGTTCGTCGACGCGAGAACCGGAAATTGGGCATATGACGTTTTGAAAGCGCACGGAATTCCCACGCATATATTCGGAAAGATAGTCCCCCCCGGAACGAGAGTGGGAAAGCTGAGCGCTCAGGTAAGGCAGGAGGTCGGGGAGACCGACGCGGATATCGTTACCGTCGCTTCCCATGACACCGCCTCCGCCATCATGGCCGTACCGGCTAAGGGTAATGATTTCGTCTACATAAGCTCCGGCACCTGGTCGCTTATGGGCACGGAGCTTACCGCCCCGCTTCTTTCAGAGCAGTCCTTTGAATACGAGTTTACCAACGAGGGCGGTGCGGAAAACCGCATATGCTTCCTCAAAAATATAATGGGACTGTGGATACATACGGAGTGCAGAAGGGATTTCTCGCGTCAGGACGGATACAAGACCTCATACGACGAGCTCGCGGCGTTAGGTGAAAAAAGCGAGCCCATGCGTTCGCTTATAGACCCGGACGACGCGGTGTTCACACCTCCCGGAAATATGACCGGGCGTATCGCGGATTACTGCCGCCGCACCTCTCAGCCGATCCCGGAGACCAAGGGACAGTTCGTTCGCTGCGTCTTTGACAGTCTGGCGCTGAGATATCGCTGTACACTCGAAAAAATAGAGCGTCTGTCCGGTAAAAAGACGCCGTTTATAAACATTATCGGCGGAGGCGCAAAGGAGACTCTGCTCTGCCAATTTACAGCGGACGCCTGCGGTATTCCTGTGTACGCCGGTCCTGAGGAAGCTACCGCCATAGGTAATCTGGCATCGCAGGCGATCGCGGCAGGAGAGCTGAAAGATCTTGCCCAGGCAAGGGAAATGGTACGCGCTTCATTCGACGTAGTCACGTACGAGCCGGATCCCGCATCGAAAGCCATGTGGGACGCCGGATACGAAAAATTCCTTAAGCTTACAAACTGATCAAACGTATCAAAACAAAAACAGAAAGGTAAAAACGATATCATGAACACAAAAGAACTATATGAAGCCGCTCGCGAAATATACTCAAAATACGGCGTTGACACGGATGCGGCGATAAAAAAGGTTGCAAAGATCCCGATCTCCATACACTGCTGGCAGGGCGACGACATAAACGGATTCGAAAATCCGGACGGTGCGCTCACGGGCGGTATCCAGGTAACCGGAAACTATCCCGGAAAGGCACGCTCAATAGACGAGCTTCGCGCGGACTTTGATAAGGCCGCCTCCCTGATCCCGGGGACCAAGCGCATCAGCCTTCACGCGATATATCTTGACGCCGGCGGTGAAAAGGTCAGCCGTGAAAAAATAGCCCCGAGGCATTTTGATTCCTGGATAGACTGGGCAAAGGAAAGAAATTACGGAATAGACTATAACCCCACTTGCTTTTCCCACCCTATGAGCGCTGACGGAATGACCATCAGCCACCCGGATAAAAATGTCCGCGACTTCTGGATAGAGCACTGCATCGGCTCAAGAAAAATAGCCGCTTACATAGGCGAAAAGCTCGGAAAAACCGTTATAACCAATTTCTGGATGCCTGACGGATATAAGGATATCCCCGCCGACCGTTACGGCGCGCGTCTGCGTATGAAGGAGT
This sequence comes from uncultured Clostridia bacterium, assembly GCA_944393415.1. Lineage (GTDB taxonomy): Bacteria > Bacillota > Clostridia > Oscillospirales > CAG-272 > SIG673. Next base: position 87,391 of record CALYAD010000054.1, read on the forward strand.
CGTATGACGAGATATTCCGTGAAAAAATCGATGAAAAATTCAATAAGGATTCTATAGAAAGCAAGGTATTCGGTATCGGCGCGGAAAGCTGTACCATGGGCTCCGGCGAATTCTGCCTCGGCTACGCGGCAAAGAACGACAAGCTGCTTACCCTCGACACCGGTCACTTCCATCCCACCGAGGTGGTGTCCGACAAAATATCCTCCACCCTGCTCTTTTTAAAGGAAATACTTCTGCACGTTTCAAGACCGGTTCGCTGGGACTCCGACCACGTCGTTATTTTCGACGACGAGCTTCGCGCCATAGCCTGCGAGATACTGCGCGGAGATTTCACCGAAAGAGTTCATATAGGACTCGACTTTTTCGACGGCTCTATAAACCGCATAGCCGCCTGGACGATCGGTACCCGCTCGATGCAGAAGGCCCTTCTTTACGCCGCGCTTGAGCCTTCCGATACGCTTAAAAAATACGAGCTTGATGGCAATTATACCTCCCGACTTGCGCTGATGGAGGAGCTTAAGACGCTTCCCTTCTCCGCCGTCTGGGATATGTACTGCGAAATCGAAAATGTTCCGGTGCGCTCCGCGTGGCTTGAGGAGGTAAAGAAATATGAAAAGGAAGTCCTATCAAAACGCTGAAGCTCAGGTTTCTTCGGGTTTAAATAAGAAAAATATGTGAAAAACCTGTACTCTGACACGATCAAATATAAATTTCACGTTATGAAAGGAAGCCTCCGGAATGGATGAGCTGATATTTTCACTGAACATAGTCCTGCCGCTTCTGCTGCTCGCCCTATGCGGCTTTATGTTAAAAAAGACCGCGATTCTTCACGACGGTTTTTATCAGGCGGCGGAAAAGCTGGTTTTCAAGGTCGCTTTGCCATGCAGCCTGTTTCTGAACGTCTATGACGCCAAGCCGGAGGAGACATTTGACTCCCGACTGATAATTTTCTGCGTCGCGGGTATCGCCGCAACATTTATACTCCCGTGCCTGATCGTCCCGGTATTTATCAAAAGAGACGAAACGCGCGGCGCCTTCATACAGGGAGTATACCGTTCCAATTTCGCTATTTTAGGACTTCCGATAGCCGAAAGACTGTTTGGAGAAAGCGGAGCCGCGGTGGTAGGCACTGTCATGCCGTTTGCTATTCCGATGTTCAATATCTTCGCGGTCGTCATTCTCAGCGTTTTCGCCCCGAGTGAAAAAAAACTTACCGGTCTGCAAATAGTAAAAAAATCCGTACTCGGGATAATAACCAACCCTTTGATAATCGGTATCGTTCTCGCACTGCCGTTCATGCTTACCGACCTGACTCTTCCTACGCCCGTTACGGCTACCGTTGATTACCTTGGAGGCATGTCCACACCGCTCGCGCTTCTCTGCCTCGGAGCCTCGATGGGAGGCGGTAAAACACATGGCAAATTTGCCGTCGCGCTGACCGCCTCGCTGCTGAAGGTCGCGGTGATCCCTGCCGCCGTCGTCGGGATCGCCATACTTTTCGGATTTACCGGCGTCCAGCTTGGCGTTATCTTTGTACTGTTCGGAGCGCCTACCGCCGTTTCAAGCTACATTATGGCAAAGAGCATGAAAAGCGATCACGAGCTTGCGGGCGAGATATTGCTCCTGAGTACAGCGCTTTGCTCCGTGACTGTATTTTTAGGAATATATCTGCTTAAGACCTTTTCTCTTATATAGTTCTTCTTTTCAGAAACCCTTTTTGGAAAAAGTGTTTCTGAAACTTCCCCAAAATTTTTCTTGCTTTCAGCCTCTTTACAGACATACACCTTTTCAGAGAAGTTTCAGAAAGTTTGCACCTTAAGAATCTTCAAAAAAACTTATTACAAACATATAAGCTAAAGAAAGGAAGTTTACCATTATGATAAATCTTGAAAAAGAGATCCGCGAGCAGCCCGATACGCTTAGAAAATTAAAGGAGACTGCGCTTCCGATGATAAAAAAGGCGGTCTCCGAGGCCAAGAGGCGCGACGTAAAGTACATATATCTTGCCGCCCGCGGCACATCCGACCATGCCTGCATTTATGCTCAGTATCTTTTCCAGACTGAGATCGGGCTTCCCTGTGCGCTTGCCACGCCCTCGGTACTCACCAAGTACAAAGGCAAGCTATGTTTAAAAGGCGCGCTTGTGATCGGGGTGTCCCAGTCCGGCGCCGCCGAGGACGTGATGGCTGTGCTTAACCGCGCGAAAGAGTGCGGAGCGATGACCATAGGTATCACAAATACCGAGGGTTCTCTTGTAGCAAATATTGCCGACTATCATATCTATCTCGGTGTCGGAAAGGAAAACAGTATCGCCGCCACAAAGACATTTACCGCACAGCTCGCCGTAATGACGCTTCTTTGCGCCGAATGGACTGATAACAAAGAACTGCTTGATAATTATGATAAGCTTCCCGCCGCGGCAAAGACACTGCTTGACACCCTCCCTCCTCAGCTCGAGGGTATGATAACCGATTTCAAGGAGCTTGACAGCGGCGTTGTACTCGGAAGAGGCTTTAATTATCCGATAGCCCTCGAGGGCGCTCTGAAAATAATGGAAACAAGCAAGATAAATATGCGCGGTTATTCAATGTCGGACTTTTATCACGGTCCGTTCGCGCAGCTTACCTACGGCGGTACGGTCTTTTTGCTTGCTTCCGACGGGGTTATGTACGATGACGCAAAGGCTGTGCTCGCCAAGCTTCACACCACCCCCAGCCGCGTTGTGGTTGTCTCAGACAATCCCGAGATTCTCAGTGACTGCAGGTATGGGATAAAGATTCCGAACATGGGAAGCGATATACTTTCTCCTTATATGTTCGTAATGACCATGCAGCTTTTTGCGCTTAAACTGACCGAAGTCAAAGGAATAGATCCCGATAAATCGGACGTCATAAAAAAAGTAACGGTGACAAAATAATCCTCAGGGAAGCTTTTTATACCCCTCAAAAACTTCTCCGGCAGGAATATATAATTGGATTTGGATAAACGGAAAGAAACATTTCCGCCTCCGGCTTTTGTAAGTTCAGAGCAGCCTGTGCGCCTCCCGGAGCTCCGCTGAGGTATGGAGAGAAGTCGGATACGTAGACGAAACCCCGCTTCGGGGCTTAAACAGACAAGCGTGAAACCGACTTAACGCTGATTTCATTCTGTCCCGCCTGATGAAATTCCCCGCAAACCTTTTCCGGAGAAGTTTCAGGAAGATCGTAAGAAACCCATTTTTCAAAAGGATTTCTTACTAAAATAGTTATCAGGGAAACTTTTTGAATAAGTTTCCCTGATAACCTTAAAACTTTGGAAGAAGCATCTCCGCCCGGTAAAATCATTCCTTATCCTTTTATAGAGAAGTTCTTAAAGCATTATTTCCTCAAACGGAAATCCTTACAGTAACTATCTCCTTAGGCATTGCCGAAAGAAACAGCGTATGCCTTCTTTCAATCTGAACATCCGAAATATATTCCTCACCAAGCGTCACACGGGACGCTTTTTTTAATTCCGGGTTAAATTCAAGAGAAAACTCGACATTATCTGAGACAGTATTGTACAGGCGGATGATCTGTCCGTCTCCGTCCTCCGCCCCCTTAAAAGCGGATAACATCATGGCGTTAGGCACGCTCTGAGTTATACTGAACAATTTGTATTCTCTTGGAACGGTTATTTCGGGACGCTGGAGCGGACGGTAGTAAAGCTCCGGTATCCCGGCCGCCTGAACAAACGGTCTTCCGCCGGTCATCCTATTATAGTCGCAGTAACGCGCGGTGGCATATACAGGAGAAAGAAAGCCGTACGCCGCGGCAGCTACCCCAGCAGACGTATGATCACCGGAGTACGGATATACCGCAAGCCTCAGCGAATAGCTTCCGATACACTGACACTCAGTCGCTTCCCAGCCCTCCGTTATATTTCTTTCGTCGATTTCTCCAAAGCCCCCGCTGACTCTGCCAGTTGCTCTGAGCAGCGTGAACGCGAGAGTTCCGTCATTGTCTCCGGTCATATGCTCGTACTCATAAAGGCCCTCGTTAAGTACAGCGAGCCCGCAGCCCTGACCGTCTATTCCGGCGAAAGCGGTATTCGGGTGCGTCGCATCATCCTGATAGGCGCTCACTTTATTACGTATCACTATATCGAACGGCTGCCCTGCGTAGTTTACATCCGACGATATACCGGTAGGTATCCTTACACGCAGGCGGTGATACCTCATGGTGTTTGTTACATTGACCGTGACCGCAAGATATTTGCTTTCTGCGTCAAGCGTTAATATCAGTTCTATCGGAAGCTCTCCTTTGCCGGTCTTACGGTCGACTTTCAGGCTGAAGCTCACCCGACGCACGGAACGCATTGCCGTTTCCGAAATATTCTCTACTTCAGCTTTCGCTTTCTCGTTTGTCACAAGCCCCCCGTCGTCGCTCGGAGAAAAGAATCGGTAAGAATCCCCGAGATCGATCGCGTCTTCTATAAGCAGTGTGTTTTTATATACCGCTCCTGACTTCTTATCCGTAATATCCACGGTACCGTTTTCGTTTATATGAACCGTAAGATACTCGTTATCCATGACATACGCGCTTTTTGAGATTTCCGGGGTTAGATCCACAGCGTCTTCAGACGGGGAAAGCAGCAGCGTGCGCCGCGACATACCGCCTATTTCCCCGGGGCGCAGAAGCAGGCTGTAGCGGTCGACACGCTTTTCGCCCGGAAGATTTATCGGAGAAAGCACCCGCTTGCCTATATTCCTGCGTATCCTTGTCACCTCAAACGGAACTTCTTTTCCCTTCTCATCCGTTATCCTGAAGCCCCCGCTGCCGTCGGATGTCTCTATATCGACCGTCGCTTCTATAATACCGTTATAAGGGTAAAGCGAATTGTTTGAACACATTATAAAAATGTCGTTTTGCCCTGTACCGGTCCGGTCGGTATGCTTAAGCAGCTCTTCATCGGCCCGTAAGTCAAGCTCGCCGAGATTTTCAAATATCCGTTCAAATCTGTCTGTCATATGCCTGTGCACTGCGTCAACGGAGCATCCGCAGATAGAGTCGTGAGGATGGTTATGTATAAGCGTTTTCCAGAGGTAGCGCGAAAAGTCCAAAGGATAATCCTTTATTCCGAGTATATCGAGCAGTGAATATGACGGCTCGAATCTGCCCTCGATGTCAGCCTGCGCGCGCGTGTTCATTTGCTTCAGGTATACCCGTGAAGACAGCGTTCCGGTAAGTACGTTACTCGCTCCGAGATCCCGGAACTCCCCCGTGTAGGTCTTAAGCTCTGTTTTCTTTTCGGCAATCTCAGTCTTCAGCCTTTCCGCATATTCCGGCAGGGTATCCTGGAACACCCTCTCGTCCTCTTTCATCATAGGACGCAGCTTTTCTATTATTTCCGTGAGATTCTCCTGAGCCTCAAGGTGATCGACTCCGTTCATAAGCAGATAGCAGTCTGCCTTTCCCCGGTCGGCGCAAAGCTTTCCGCGCGAGATCAGCAGAGCATACGCGCCGTCCGCATCCTCCGGAAGTCTCTGAAGATTGTTATACCAGTCCTTCATATGCTCACAGACGACCTGCGAGCCGTCCTCGGCTCTCCAGTAGAACTGTGATTCTCCCCGTCCGTATCCGCGGCCGAAGATGCAGCAGTCAAGCCCGAAGCGCTTAAGTATCTGCGGAAGCTGTGAGCAAAGCCCGAACTGATCGGCGGCATACCCGATACGCATACAGCCTCCGAACTCCTTCGCGATAGCCGTGCCTATAATCAGGTTTCTTACCGTGGCCTCTCCGCTGGTCAGATGAAAATCATTCTGCACGTACCACGGACCGACCAGAAGTCTTCCTTCTTTCACATATCTTTCAAGCTCCTGGCGCTTATTTGGCTTAATTTCAAGATAATCCTCTAAAACGATAGTCTGAGCGTCAAGATGAAAACGATATCCCGGATCGTTTCTGAGAATATCCAGCAGATTATCCATCATATCCACAAGGCGTATTCTGAACTGCTCAAACGTAAGATACCACTCCCTGTCCCAATGGGTATGGGAAATAATGCAGTAGTTTTTCATAAGCTTCTGCCTTTCTCAGTTATCATAATTTATTTTTGATTCCGCTTTTGAAAAAGCTTGGCAAAACTTTTCTGTAATTTTTGTCCTGATGTAATATTGCCTTCACGCTTTCCCCGATGTGTCGTCATCTTTTTCGGTTTTCTTTTTCGGGAACGGAATCAAAAGAACCGCTATCGCCAGTATACCGAAAACAAAGATCAAAAACATATACAGTGTCTGCGTGTCGCCCAGATCAAGAAACGGCGTTACCGTCTCTGAAGACGCGATACTACGCTCCGCAGACGCCGACGAGGAAAGCGGAACGGTCAGCTCCACCCCGAGAGAATCAAAGGTATATGTCACCTTATAATACTTGGAGGCAGAGACTCCGCTGTCCACATACACCGTGCCTTCAAGCCGGTCCGCGAGAACGGTGTAATTACCGTCGGGAGAGGAGCTGGACCAGAGCGTAAAATACATGCAGCCTCTGACAGCGTTCCACATAACGCTGTTTTCGCTTTCCCTGACAGAAGCGGTCGGGGAGAGCGGGTTTGCGGTATAATCCGAAATAAACGCCCTTGTCTCGAGATAAAGGAAATCATCCGCGCTCAGTGACGCCTCTCCTATCGCGGAGCAGAAGCGTACCTCATAAGTGTTATCCGAATTTGCAAAATCCGGGATATCTATATAAGGCATAAGGCATTCTCCGTCGATAAAAACAGCCGCCGCCGCGCAGTCCGCGTCTATCCACACGGTAACGCGGTAGCTTTCGCCCTCTTTGAGTGTACAAAGCTCGGTCCCGTCGCTGAGCGTCAGCTTTTCCTCCGAAAGCTTAATAATATCTATTACCTTTCTCGAGTCATAGTAAACGGTGGCGACGTTCACACCCACTGTGTTTTTATTTACGGTCAATTTGAAATCGAATATCGCCGCGCGTCTGTCTTTTATGCTTTCCACGGCGAAATACGGAATATCCATCGACTCCGCCGGATTTATTATTCTCAGTGTGCCGCTTGACTCTTCAAGATAACAATTATCTGTGGCAAGCTTCAGGGAAGTTTCACTTCCTGAAAAATCATCTGAAATTACCGTAATAGAGGTATACGACGGAAGCTCTCCTGCCGGAGTCGCGGGTTTTTCTCCCTCCGGAGGAAGCACCGCGGTGACAGCCAGCAGGTTTTCTCCGTAGCCAAGATAATATTCCTTTCCGTTTTTTATATATGTAATACAGACCGTATAATAATACGTGCTGTTTTCCGTTACGTTGATATCCGTAAATGAGAGAGCGTCGGTAAGCTCGGATATCTGCAGCTGCGGAGCAAGCTCCGAGGTGCTTCTCCAGACCGTGTATCTCGCCGCCGGGCCTACCGACTCCCAGCTTATTAGTATATCGCCTGTCTGGGTAGTCTCACCGGTAAAGCTGAGCTCCGGCTCGGTAAGCGAAAGCCCCAGCTTTCTTTCGCTCCTGTATACCGTAAGGTCGTCAAGGTATACCTTAGAGCTTCCGAGCCTGTCGGAGCAAAGAAAACCGATGCCGTCAAAGCCCGACATATCATCAGAAACGGCATTATAGCACAGCTCCGCCATTCCGTTTATATAAACGCTTACGAACCCGTTCTCCGCGTTTCCCAACACCGTAATTCTGTAGCTTTTACCGTGCTCCAGCCTCTGCCCCATCCGTCTGTCCGTACCGCTCATCGCGTAAATCGTGCCGTCGGAGCTTACCCCTGCGGCGATGTGCGTGCTTTTCCCGTTTTCGGTAAATGTGACCAGCTCAAGGTCCGTGCTGAGCCTGTCATATGTAAACATAAAATCCGCATATATCGGCGCGGTCCCGCTGCTCACCGGAAGATGTAAAGAAGCTTTACCGGTATATCCCGAGGCATATGTCAGAGCGTACCCGTTACCGATTTGCTCGAGCGCCGCCTCTCCCTCCGCCTCAAGAGGCGCGATATCGGACATATTTCCGAAGTCAAAGGTATTCTCATAATATATCTCGGCCGACTCCTCCGCTCCCGCAGGGATCGCCCCGCCGTACATGACGCCATAGTCAATATACATCGCGCCCGCTGAGACGGCTACGCTGTCAATACTGAAAAGCCTGACTCCGTCTATCCTCTCAAGCCCCGACGGAAGAGTCGCGCCCGTCAGCGCCTCCCTTCCGTCTATATAAACGTCAAATGTAGTACGGTCAAAGGAAATAACAAGGGATATTACCGTATAGGATTCGCGTCCGACGCTTGAGATTACCTCGCCGCTCTCCTCTAAGCGCAAGTTACCGGAGCTGTCAATACTTATAAGCCCGAGACGCTTGGTAATACCGCTTTCATCCGTTGTAAAGGGGGAAAGAACCGTAGCCTCTCCGTTCCACGCCGCTCCGAGACGAACAGCTATCTCCGCGACCTGGCTCTTTCCTATTGTCTCTTTCTGCGAGTATATGTCCGCGCTCGGGCGGTATGCCGTGTGATTTACCGCAAGATACGTATTTTTCCCCGCCGAAAGCACCTGAAACGTATTTCCGAGCGGAGATAACGAGAAAAAGTCGTTTTTCACGGTTTCCGTATAGAGGGCGCCGGCTTCAAGCAAGGAAAGATCCAGCTCCGCCGTTATATCGTCAGGATCCGCCTCCGGATACAGACCGAATTCCGGCTCCTCTCCGCTGTATACCCAGAAATAATCTATATCGGCCCTCATTCCTTCCGTCCACGACTCGGTCACATAAAAAAGGGCGTCGGCAGAGTCTATCGTATCAAGCCCGACCGGAAGAGAAATGTCCTGTGCCATGAGAGTGCCGTTTATGTATATGTCCATTGTAATCGCGCTTTCCGAGACGTGCCACGCAACGCTGATATTCTTCCACTGATGCTCGGTGAGCAGAACCCCTGATTGCGTATATTCCGTGCCGTTGTAATAAACAACGGTACCGTCGCCGTACATTCTGACCGGAGAAAAGTAAACGTTATCCTCTCCGGATTTACCGCTGAGCGCGATCAGGTCTATCGCGCCCGAGGAATAGGAAATGCTTAAACCGGGATATCTGACCGAGACGTCGGTAACAAAATCGGAGATCCCGTTAAGCTTACCCGTAAGCGAAAGCTCAATTCCGGAGCGCGCCGCCTCGGCGGAAAGATGCAGAAAGTCCGCGCGCGCAAAGCTGTTGCCTCCGTCCATAACTAAAGAAAACGTTGTCTCAAGAGGATGAAAAAAAGTCATATACGGATTGCCGGAGGCGTCCTCCAACGACGAGTAGTCTCCGACCATGCCTATCTCGGGATCATCGGCAAGCTCCGAAAAATCGCTTCCCGTTATAATCTCCCCGGCCGGATACTGCGACCCTGTCTGTAAGGCGCTGACCCTGTTTAAGGACAGCGGCAGCATAAGTGACAGCGTCATCATAGCAGCAAGGAGAATCGCGATGATTTTATTTTCAACAGAGTGACTTTTCATTATCATGAATATCCTTTCTTAGTCAGAGACAATGACTTGAACCGAACCTCATACCGGGCAAGCGACAAAGCCCGTATCCAAAGGAGCTTCAGCCGATATCTTTTTTATCAATAATCGATCCGAGGGAATATTCTCCCGAACGTCAATAGTCGGTCTATTTATTATTTATAAATATAATACAATAAAAGAGAATTTATGTAAAGGTATAATTATTACAATTGCTTTAAACCATGTAATTTTTGTACACCTTAAACAGACTTTTTGCGGGATTTTTTGTGCGTATCATTAAATTCACTATTGACAAAACGGCATTTTCTGTTATAATTTGCTTAAGGGAACCGGGAGCGGGCTTCCGTCTCCGACTTCTCCGGGCTTCAGCGGAGCGCAAAGGATCCGCAAAAACCGGAGGCGGAAATGGCACTGCACGCTTACTCCGATTTTAAATTCCCTTATAAAAAAGTGTTTGGGAAGTTAAAACCCGATTGCTTTTGACCCAGCCCAAGCAAAGATATCGAAAGGAAATATCAGTATGCTTTACAAAAAGAACAAAGCCAGAACGCTTTCGGACGAACTGTTTAAAGCCCCGAGCTGCGAATACCGCGGTACGCCGTTCTGGTCATGGAACTGCAAAATGACCCCTGAAATTCTGGAAAAACAAATTGAATACTTAAAAGAAATGGGCTTCGGAGGCTTCCATATGCACTCAAGAGCCGGTATGGATAACACGTACCTTGGCGAGGAGTTCATGGGACTCGTACGCGCCTGTGTCGACAAAGCCAAACGCGAGGATATGCTGGCTTGGCTGTACGACGAGGACCGTTGGCCATCCGGCGCCGCCGGCGGACTTGTTACAAAGGAACCCGAATACCGCGCGCGGATACTTTATTTCGCTCCCGCCTGCCGTGTAAAGCTCTCGGACAGTTATCCCTCGGAGCTTGACGAAGGCGTCCGCCCGCTCCGCGATTTCTCCGGCGAGCTTCCGCAGAGCGACGCGGTCAGAGAAGGAAAGCCGTATTTTATCGCGGCGTACGATATCACGCTCGACGCCGACGGATGTCTTGCCGGCTGCGAGGTCATAGACAGAAAAGCAAAGGCCAAAGGAACGAAATGGTACGCCTTCTGCGCTACCGCGGAAATGAGCGACTGGTACAACGGCTACTGCTACGCCGACACCCTCTCCGCCAAGGCGATACGCCGTTTCATTGAAATAACCCACGATACCTACAAAAAATACGTCGGAGACGAATTTGACCGCACAGTCCCTGCCATATTCACCGACGAGCCTCAGTTCGCGCGCGACAAAAACCTTAACTTCCCCACCGACCTTGACCTGTGCAGCTTCGCCTGGACGCCGGATCTGCCGAAAACCTATAAGAAACGCTACGGAGACGATATTATTCCGCATATTCCCGAGCTTGTATGGGAGCTTCCGGACGGAAAGATCTCGGTATCGCGTTATCGCTTCAGAGATCATCTGTGCCAGAGATTTACCGACGCCTTCAGCGCGCTGTGCGGAAAATGGTGCGAAAAAAACGGCATAAAACTCACCGGACATATGATGGAGGAGCCTACGCTTCACTCACAGACATCCATGATAGGCGAGACCATGCGCGCGTACAAGTATTTCGGTTATCCGGGGATAGATATGCTCTGCAACGGCGTTGAGCTTACGACCGCCAAGCAGGCTCAGTCCGTCGTTCATCAGTACGGAAAGGAGGCTATGACCTCCGAGCTTTACGGAGTGACAAACTGGGATTTCGATTTCAGGGGTCACAAGTTCCAAGGGGACTGGCAGGCGGCGCTCGGAGTCACGATAAGAGTCCCCCATCTTTCCTGGGTATCCATGAAGGGCGACGCCAAGCGCGACTACCCCGCCTCCATAAGCTATCAGTCGCCGTGGTATAAGGAATATCCTTACATAGAGAACCACTTCGCCCGTCTTAACACCGCGCTCACCCGAGGGAAGCCTCATGTTTCGATAGGAGTCATACATCCCATAGAAAGCTATTGGCTGCATTGGGGGATAGGGCGTTCCACCGCGGCGGCAAGAAAACAGATGGACACCCGCTTTGAAAGCTTTATAAATTGGATGCTGTTCGGTCAGCTTGACTTCGACTATATAAGCGAATCACTTTTCCCGGACGAATGCCCGGAGGCGTCCTTCCCGCTCAAGGCGGGTAAAATGAGCTATACCACTATTATAGTACCGGGAGCCGAGACCATCAGGAGAACTACCCTTGAGCGGCTCAGGGCTTTCCTCTCCGCCGGCGGAAGGCTTATTTTCCTCGGCGAATGTCCAAGGTATGTGGACGCGCTTCCGAGCGACGAGGTAAAAGAGCTTTATGATAATTCTGTGCGTATCCCGTTCGAGCGCCTCGCGCTGCTTGAAGCGCTTGAGGAGGAACGCGAGCTGGAAATACGCAGAGAAAACGGAGACCTTACCGACAACTACATATATCAGATGAGAGACGACGGTCAAAGCCGATGGCTGTTTGTCTGCAACTCGGTTAAATACGATCTCGCCGACGTTGTGCGTCCAAGTAAGCTGCTGATAAAGATAAGAGGCGAGTTTGCCCCCAAGCTGTACGATACCTTAAGCGGCGAAATAAAGGACATAAGCTACCGCTGTGAAAACGGGTACACGCATATAAGCTATACAGCCTATCTGCATGACAGCATACTGCTCAGGCTCTCAAGAAGCAGACGCGCCTCGCTCACCGTTCCCGAAAGACCTCAGCGCACCGTATCAAGCGTAAATTATAAGACCCGCGTGCGTTACGAGCGAGAGGAACCCAACGTCCTGCTTCTTGACCTTGCCGAATATCTTATTGACGACGAAACCGAGTTCCGCCCGCTTGAGGAGATACGGCGGCTCGACGCTATAGTAAGAAAGGCGGCGGGTATCCCGCCCAAGAGCGGACGCCAGCCCTGGACGCTTCCCGAGGAAAAAACCGAGCACACCGTCACGCTGCGTTTCACATTTGCAAGCGAAACTAAGGTAAAAGGCGCCAAACTCGCAATGGAGGACGCCGAGACGAGCGTTCTTACCTTTGACGGAAAAAGCGTTCCCTGCGTTCCTGACGGATACTTCACCGACGAGGCGATAAAGACCGTTCCGCTTCCCGACATCAAGCCCGGTATACACACTATAACAGTCACTATTCCGCTCGGCTCCCGCACCTACACAGAGTGGTATTATCTGCTCGGCGATTTTAACGTAAGGCTGGAGGGCTGTGAAAAAACGCTGACCGCTCCGACTGATAAAATAGGCTTCGGTTCGGTAACCTCCCAGGGAATGCCTTTCTACGGCGGAAATATAAGATATTTCTGCGAGGTCGAGGTAAAGGACGCCGGGTGCGGACTCAGAATACACGCCAACAACTACCGCGGCGCGCTTATCTCGGTAAAGGTCGACGGAAAAGACGCGGGAAAGATCGTATTCGCCCCGTATAACGTCGTACTTGACGGTATAGAAAAAGGCAGCCATACGGTGGAGCTTACTCTCTACGGCAACCGCTACAACTGTTTTTCCGGACTGCACAACGCCGAAACAGATCTCCGCTGGGTTGGTCCGAACATGTGGTTCACAAACGGAGACGCCTACAGCTATGAATATAACCTCCGCGATATGGGTATCATGGCAAGTCCCGTAATCGATGTTATTAAGCTTAACGGCTGAGAAAAATAAGTCCCATTTTTTTCGCAGGAACCCTTTTAGTTAATTCAGGGAACTTTTTGGAAAAAGTTCCCTGAAACCCTCAAAAACTTTTCTGGAGGATGCGCAGCTTACAAAAGCAGAACTTTCCGAGCGTCTGATTAGCCTCCCGCACGAGCTGTCCAAGCTCGTCATACCAATGCTTTATATTCAGGTCGTTTTCGTCGTGTACTATTCATTATATGTTTGAGAAATTTCCGTTTCGCATTTCCTCTATTACTCTTTCAAGGAAATTTTGGTTGGATTTATAAACAGATTCAAATCGCTCTTCATTTGTTAAAAGATATTGTTTTACTGCTTCACTGTCTGTATTCTTTTTAAGCAATTTGTTTGCTGAGTACACGAGCAGTGAAAATTTTTTCTTCATCAGTTCGTAACCTTCAGTTTCAGTTGAGACAACATCAAGCATTTTATTAAATTTATCATACCATTTATAATACATATCACATAAAATAATTATCTGCTGAGCAGACATTTCTTGCTTTGAAAGAGATTTACGCAGATTGTTTGGCAGTCTGTATGTGTATATACAATCATCGACTCCGATAATCGAACTGGCACAGGATAATGACATAAATTTGTAATCCATATCTTCGGAAGTTTTAAGCTTAGAATCGAAAAAAATATTATTTTCGAATAACATTTCACGCCTGAAAAGCTGATACCATATAGCATAATTAACTTTAAGTTTTCCAAACAATATGTTATATATTCTGCTTCTGTCATCTTCATTTACTATATAATTGATACCGTTTATATAATCGGAATATTTATAGTTGAACAAATGATAGTTTCCGTTCTGATCATTAAAGCACTTGCAGTTGCAAAAAACAATATCAGGTAATACCTCTTCTTTCATTATTGCTTTCTGTATACTCAGAAAGGCGTGATCATCGATAATATCATCTGCGTCAACAAACCATATATAATCACCGGCAGCTTCTTTTATCCCTCTATTTCTTGCTGAAGCAACACCGCAGTTTTTTTGTGTTATTATCTTAGCTGTGGAGTATTTCTCAAGAAACGGATCAAGTACATCAGCATAATTATCTAACGAACCGTCGTTTATAAAAACGAATTCGAAGCTACCGTAATCAGTGAGTTCATCCATATTACGATAAAAAGAGTCTATAAGTTCGCCAAACAGTGGCATAGGGTTGTAGAAAGGTATAATTATAGTAACCTTCATATATATGACCATTCCTTTCCGCTGAGCTACAAGGCACAAAAGGGATATGAAATCCCGTGTGGTAACGCAGCATTCAAAATTTTATGTAAAATATTGCTGGGAAATCAGACACACTACAGAGCATGTGAAGGTGAGCAGCAGCTCATTATGCGAGCCGTCACCGATTATTTCTGAGATAATATATTTTATTTTCGTTGTTATGTTTTAATAATTTTAATATATCATACTTTTTTTACTTTGTCAATGTACCTAAACTCTTTTCTCCCTTATTGCCAAACAATGAATACTTTTTTTGTTAATTTCAGAAAATCGTTCGGATTATTTCGTAAGACCAAACTTTAAAAAAATGCGCATTGCTGTCCTCGGCAAAATATGCGTATTCCATTTTACATCCGGCTGATCCCTCTCGCAAATTGCAACCAACTCTTGAATACAGTACGACAAACAAGGAATCCCGCCAATGCATAGACGGGCGTTTTTCGACAGGCTGAAGGGGCTGTCGCAATAAGAGCCCCCAAAGAGCAAAAAAGCGGTTGTTCTTTACCGAAAGGTATTGAACAACCGCTTGCTTTGTTGTATAATTCAATTACCAAAAACAACATACAAGAAAGCAAGGATATTATACAACAATGAGAAACAGAAGTCAAGTAGTTTTACCATTAAATTTAGAAATTTGCATTCCGAAAGACGATCCGGTATTCAAAATGGTGG